>JAJEAO010000020.1 GCA_022822745.1 Acidobacteriota bacterium | reverse complement strand
CCTGCCTTCGCGGGTTGTTCGGACGCACCTTGTAGTCGCCCTTGCGCAGAGGGATCTGGATCCGTCGCCCGGTGAGGCCTTCGATTCCGACGGCGCTCTCCTGATGCCGGGTCAGGAGCTGGTGGAGCGACTTCAGAGTGTAGTGGCCGAGCGGCCGCCTGCCGGTCGCCAGGTCGAAGACGGCTTCCAGCGTCTCGAGCTGGTCTTCGAGCAGGCCACGCAGAGTGTCGTCGGTGAGATCACCGGTCACGCTGTTCGCCCCCCGCACGCCCTCGAAGCCCTCGGTGATGAGCTGCTCGGTGACGCCCCGACGCAGGTGGTAGAGGTCCTCGATCTGGCCGGTCTCGATGGCGAAGCCCCGCTTCCGTTCGCGGAGCCAGATGTCCATCAGGGTCCGGTCGGCGCGCCGGTCTTCGAGCCGTTGACGGGCTTCCTTCCATTCCGCGACGAGCTCCCGGTAGGCGGGAATCCCCCAGCTTTCGGCTTCGGATGGCAGGTCGCGGACTGGACGCCACACGGCGCCGACGGGCTTCGGTCCAGCGGGCTCCGGCATGTCCGCACTCTACCCCGAGTGCGCCCCGGTTCCGGATGTCTCCTGGCGGCGTCCCGTCGCTGAGGGTCGTCGCGTTCGCGACTGGCGACGCCGCCGAGGTCCGATCAGGCGAAATCGCGACCGGCGATGGCGTCGCGGACGGCCTTCCGGACTCCTCAGCCTCCAGGCGAGAGCGCCGCTTCGACCTCGTCGAGCGCCACCGGCCAGCGGGGGTGGCGGGCGGCGCGAATCCGCTCCAGCGGCCCCGCCACCACGGTCACGAATTCCGCCGGATCGAGGTGCTCGCGGGCCACGCGCTTCACGTCCCCGACGGTGACCGCCCGCACCGCATCCGGCCAGCCCATCAGGTGATCCGCTCCGCCCCGCCGCCCGTGTTCGATCGCGAGCGTCCGGCTCGCGGACGGAGCGAGTTCGAGGGATCGCTGCCAGACGGCCCCGAGCAGCCAGCCCTGCGCCCGGACGATCTCGGCTTCCTCGACCGGCTGCTCCGGGTCGTGGAGCCGCGCGATCTCGTCGAGGCTGAACCGGACGAGCGGGGCCACCGCCTCCGGACGTCCGCCGGTGCGCACGAGGAGCAGCCCGGCGCCGGACCCGGTTTCCGGAACCTCGAAGTCGTCCCGGTTCGCGAGCCCACGCCGCTCCCGGGCGGCGATGTTGAGGCGCTCGGCGAGGATGAAGCGGAGGACCGCGAGGGCGGCGCGGTCCGATTCGGCAACCGCTCCGATGGCGCGGCCGATGGCGATCCAGCCCTCGAGACTCGGGACGTCCACGGCGTGGAACCGCGGACCGGAAGGGGTTCCCTCCTCGAGTACGCCGGTTGCCGCCAGCGCGCCGCTCGCACTCTCCCAGCCGCCGGTCAGCACCTCGAGCAGCTCTTCGACTTCGGCGCGCCGCACCGCGCCCCCGATGCCGAAGACGACCCGGTTCGCCGCGAGACTGCGGGCCGCGAATCCCCGGAGCGCTTCCGGCGAGACGGTCGTTCCCGGGTCCGGTGGAGCAAGCGGCCAACCCCCGAGACGGCGCTCCAGCTCGACCTTGGGCCGAAAGCCGGACCCCGCGATCCCGGCCATCGGCATGTCGTAGCCGGGGCCCGCCCGGTGTTCGCGGATGGCGCCGGGATCCAGATCCGGACTCCGGACCATCTCCACGAGCAGCGCGAGTCCCGCCTTCCAGTCTTCGGGCAGGACATCGAGCGAGAGATGGGTGGCGTCCAGCGTCTCGACGGCGGTCAGCGAGGCGCCCATCTCCGCGAGCCGCAGGGACAGCGGGAGGTCCGTCCCGGCTGCGCCTCGAGTCGTGAGCAGGCGGATGAGAAGCGCTGATGCGCCCGCTTCCCCCTCTCGCTCGTGGAGCCGGCCGAGCGGCAGCGCGGCGGTGAGCCGAACCAGGGGATCCGGGCCCGGCGAGATGTAGGCCACCAATCCGCTCGCGCTCTCGAAGCGGAGGGCATCCGGATCGGGCGGAGCGAAGGAAGCGGGACCGCCGGCGAGGTCGCTCGGGGCGGGCCAGTCGTGTTCGAGGAGGGGGCGGGAGCGGCCCGGGAGCGTGTCCCCGCCGCCGCACCCGGCGAGCGCGAGGGTGGTGACGGCGAGGATGGCGCCCGCGATCGGAGCCCGGCGCGTCATCGGCCGTCTCCGGGCAGATCCCCCCACAGGAAGTCGAGCCAGCTCGGGCCGCTGCCCTCGGGCGGTTCCGAGCGCGCCGTGGCGATGACGCGGTTCGAGGGGACGAAGTAGCGAGCGGCGACGCGGCGGACATCGTCCACGCCGGCTCCGTCCCGCGCCTCGAGGAGCACGGGAAGCACGCTCCAGTGGTTCATCGTGTGGTGGTGGCCGATGAGGAAGGCGAGCTCCTGCGGGTTGTTCCGGAACTGCGCCCATTCCAGGCGAAGCCGCTTGCGGGCCCGGCGGAGCGCCCCCTCCTCGATGCGGCCCGCTCGCAGGTCGGCGATTGCCCCCAGCAGCGCTTCCTCGACGGCGCCGAGATCCGCGTCCGACGCGGCGCGGGCGACCAGATTGAAGGCTCCGGGCGCTCCGAACCGATAGGTGTGGATCACCCGGAAGTCGGCCTCGACCGACGCGGAGAGGCCTCGATCCGCCAGTCTTCGATCCGCCATCCCGTGAGAGCCGCCGAGCAGGGCGGCGATCAGGTCCAGCACCGGGCGGTCGGGGTGGCCCATCCCCGGGATGCGGTAGCGCAGGTGCGCCTGCGGGGCGAGGGGCTCGGTCCAGTCCAGCCGGACCGCGCCTCCAGGGACCGGTTCGGCTTCGAGGTCCAGATCGGCGGGGGGTTCCGGGCCACGGGGCAGGGCGCCGAAGTACCGCTCGGCCAGCGGCAGCACCGCGTCGAGGGTCACGTCGCCGACGAGGACCAGCGCGGCGTTGTTCGGGACGAAGTAGTCGTCGTAGATGCGGTGCATCGCCGCCCGGCTGAAGTTGCCGAAGTCCCGCAGGTGCCCGCCATCCGGGACGTACACCGGGTGGATCTGGGCCGTGACGCCGTCAATCGCCTCGTTGAAGCGCGTCTGCGGCCGGCTCTGCCCGCCGAGGATCTGCTCCAGGACGGTGAAGCGCTGCGCCTCCCAGCCCCGCAGCACGGCGTTCACCATCCGTTCCGCCTCGAGCCGGAAGAAGAGCTCGAGGTGCTCTTTCGGCAGGGCCATGTTCATCTCGAGGTAGTCCTGCTCGGTGCTCGCGGGGACCGGGTCGGTGTGGCGGACGTACCCGCCCCGCTGCATGTATTCCTTGTAGGTGACCCAGAAGATGCGGTGCTCATCGTCGCGGTCTTCGAGCGCGTAGAGGCGCTCCCGCAGCGAGTCCATCTCCGGCGTCGTCGGCCACGCCAGCTCGTCGAAGAACACGTCCCGCTCGCGAAGGCGGTTGCGCTCGCGGCTGCGGTGGGCGAGGAGCTCCTGTTCGGTCTCGTGGACCTCGCGGAGAAGGGGCATCTCGGCCGCGAGGTTCCGGGTCCCCACCGTCGTGGTCCCCTGATGGATCACGTGCTCGAGGAAGTGGGTGATGCCGTGGAGCCCGACCGGTTCCGCCATCGAACCGACCCGGATCCACAGGTTGGCGGCCACCCGCGGCGCCCGGTGGTCCTCGACGAGCAGCACGGTGAAGCCGTTGTCGAGGACGTGCTCCTGAATGTCGAGCGCCGGCTGCGCGCCGACCGACGAGGCGGCGACGAGGGCCCAGCCGACGACGAGTGGCGGAAAGCGCCGTCTCAACGGATGCATCCTCGAGGCTCCGATCCTATCGGCGGCGCCGGCCGTGAAACCAGTGGGCCCCCGAAGGCTCCGGTTCTGCCATTTGTTGCCAATCCACATGGACTCCGACCATGGCCACGATGAACGTCTCGCTGCCCGTCGCACTGAAGGAATTCGCCGAGGTCCAGGTGGGCGACCGGGGCTTCGGGACCATGAGCTCCTATGTCCGCGAGCTGATTCGTCGGGACCGGGACCGGCAGCGACTCCGGAACCTGCTGCTCGAAGGGGCCCAGTCCCCGCCAGCGGTCCTGGTGGACGAGAAGTGGTTCGCGGACCTGCGAGCGAGTCTGCGGGATCTCGCCGGCGAATGACCCGGGGGCGCCTCGTCCTGCGGGCCGCGGCCCGGCGGGATCTGGCGGAAGCCGTCTCGTCCTGCCGGTCCTCCGGAGACAGGGGCGCCGCCCGCCGGTTCGGGGACGCGCTCGAACGAGCGCTCCGGCGCATTGCGGACAACCCCGGGATCGGCTCCACGCGCTACGGGCGCGAGCTCGATCTCCCGGGGCTCCGCTCGTGGCGGGTGAGGCCCTTCCCCCACCTGATCTTCTGCGCCACCGAGGGCGAAACGACGCACGTGTGGCGCATTCTTCACGGCCGTCGCGACATTCCGGCGTCATGGCGCGGCCGCTCCGCGGACGCCTGACCGGGAGAAGCCGGGGCGGTTCAGCGGCGGCTGTCTTCCCAGCTTCGGGCCGGGGGACGGCACTCGGGCCAGGCGGAGTCCTCCGGGAGGTCTCGCCGGTCGCGCGGCATCGGCGTCTCGTCCCGGGAGGCGAGATAGGCCAGCATCGCCGTCATCACCGCGTCGTCGCGCAGATCCTCGAACACGATCTTGTCCAGGGTGTCCCGGTTCGTGTGCCAGGTGTAAGCCGAGGTGTCCCACCGGTTGGCGATCTCGGGTTCGTCGCGCCCCGCGCCGACATGGAAGCTGAACGCGGGCACCCCGGCGCAGAGAAAGGAGGCGTGATCGGTGCCGCCGGATTCGGGCATCCCGGGATCGTCGAGCCGGACCAGCCCGGCGAGCTCGTCCGGGATCTCGGCGAGCCACTCCCGGAAGCGCCCGCCGGCTCCCGCGAACCCCTGCATCGGGATGAGCGTGACCGGGCCGTTCCCGTGGTCCACGTTGAAGACGGAGTGGGTGCGTTCGAGGATCTCGGGGTGGTCCTCCACGAAGGCGCGGGAGCCGTTCAGCCCCTGCTCCTCGCCGTTCCAGAGCGCTCCGAGGATCGTCCGGCGCGGGTTCGGGACGACCTCTTTCAGGATGCGCATCGCCTCGAGGATGGCCACGGCGCCGGTTCCGTTGTCGAGCGCGCCGGAGGCGCCGTCCCAGGAGTCGAAGTGCCCGCCGAGGATCACGTACTCCTCGGGATCGGCGCTTCCCGGGATCTCGGCGAAGGCGTTGAACACCGGGACCTCCCCGAGGAAACGGGCCTCCGCCTCCATCCGAAGCACCGGGTCGTGTCCGTTCTCCGCCAGCCGATACACGAGCCCGTAGGACTCGCAGCTCAGATCGAAGACGGGCGTCCGCTCGGTATTCGTCCCGAAGACCCGGTTCACGCCCCAGCCCCCCGACCACCGGGAGCGCAGGATCCCGGCGGCGCCGGCGGCCTCGAGCACCCCGGGGAGATCACCAGGCTCGATGCCGGTGTTCTCCAGTCGCTGGTTCCAGTCGTCCTCGGCGCGCTCGCGCTCCTCGGCCATGCGGGTCAGGGTCTCGGGTCGCCCGAACCATTCCAGGTTCGAGCGCGGGCGGCAGCTCGCCTCCGGCCGCGAGATCAGGATGAACCGCCCGTTGACCGCCTGGAGCGAGGCCTCGAACGCCGCCGGGTTGCCGACGTCGGGCAGGATGATGGCCCCGGCTTCGACGGGTCCGTCGGTGGCGGGGCTCCAGGCGGCCGCCATCCCCTCCAGCGACCGGACTCGGGGCGCGATCAGGTCCACGTGGCTGATGCCCCGCTCCCAGCCGCGCCAGGTTCCGTACTGCTCCTTCCGCGCCTCGATGCCCCACGCCTCGAATCGCTCCACCGCCCAGTCGTTCGCGCGGCTCATCGCCGGTGAGCCGGTGAGGCGCGGCCCGATCCGATCCATCATGACCCGGGCCAGTTCCATCACCTCGGAGCGCTCGACGCCCTCCTCCCGAATCGCCCGGATCACCGGATCCTCCTGGGCCCCGGCGGACACGGAAGGACCCGCGAACAGGCCGAACAGAGCGAGGCGGAGGGCGCGGCGCATCATGAAGCCCGCTACCTTATCCGCCCCCATGCGTCTCCAAGGCAGGCGCGCGCTCGTCACCGGCGGGTCGCGCGGAATCGGCCGCGCCATCGCCCTCGGCCTCGCGCGAGAGGGCGCCGATGTGGCCGTGGGGTGCCGCAGCGCCCGGGCCGAAGCCGAGAGCGTCGTCGCCGAGATCCGCGCGATGGGGCGTCGCGGGCTCGTCGTCCAGGGCTCGACCGCTCGTCACGCCGACGCGGAGCGCCTCGTCGCGGAGGCGGCGGACGGGTTTGGCGGCCTGGATCTCCTCGTGAACAACGCCGGGATCCTGCGCCGCACGCCGTTTCTCGAGATCGCAGAGGAGGAGTGGGACGCCATTCTCGCGGTGAACCTGAAGGGCTATTTCCTCGTGGCGCAAGCTGCAGCGCGGCGGATGGTGCGGGAGGGGACGAACGGCGCCATCGTGAACGTCTCCTCGGCGGGGCAGGCGGTCGCGGCGCCGAACCTGACCCACTACTGCGTCGCGAAGGCAGGCGTCGAGATGCTCACGAAGCAGATGGCGCTCGAGCTGGCCCCGCACCGGATTCGGGTGAACGCCATCGCGCCCGGCCTGATCGAGACGGACATGAACCGCGCCGACATCGCCCGGGACGAGTTCCGCCGCGGACGCCTGGCGCGCATTCCGCTTGGTCTGATCGGGGCGCCCGAAGACGTCGTGGGCGCCGTGATCTACCTGGCGTCGAACGAGGAGGCGCGGCTCGTGACCGGGGCCAGCGTCTTCATTGACGCCGGACAGACGATCTGGGGCGCCTGAGTCATGGGCGAGATGATCCCGCGACAGCACCGGGCTCGGGAGGCGCTCGGTGCCGTAGTCGAGGCAGCAGACCGTGCCGTGGCGGCCGCCCGGGCGGTCTCCCAGGAATGGCAGGTGAAGCGGGACAGGGCGGCGCGGCAATGGACTGAGGCGGAGGCAGAGGCGCAGATGAACATGGACAGCGTCGACTACCTAGCGGATGCGTGCAAGTACGTCGGGGCCTCCGCGAACGCGGACGACGACCTATGGGGAGACGCAGCAGAGTTTGCGGGGATGTCTCCGGCGGACCTGGGCGGCGGAGACTTTGGGTATGGGGATGCTGTGACGGGCCCTGGTGGAGTCGAGAGGGAGGGAGAAGAGTGCCGGCGCGCATTTCCGGGCGGCGGATGCGGCCGCGACGGCCGCGATGGCGGCGCTCTTGGCGGCGGAGAGAACGGCGACCGCCGCCCGGGCCGCGCTCGCGCGCGCGGAGCGCGCGTGGGACGAGACGGGCCGGTTGAGTCCGCGTCTTTCCCGTCCGAGCGGGATGGATGAGACTGGTGAGATTGGGATTCCGTTTGATGACGATCCGGGTTTCTAGCTAGTCGTGTTGCCGCTCTGCGTGATCGCCTGCCTCTCTGACCTGCCCGACCCAGGGCCGCGAGTGTGCGGTAGGCCTCTGTGTTGACACCCGGTGGGGTCCGAGCCGTTCGGCCTCGCCCCGACGGATACGACTGGGAAGTCGTGGCGCTGCGGCTGCGGTGGCGTCCGCGGCTGCGCGCCCGGATCGCGATCTTGGGAATGCTCGCGTTCGGGGCCTGCGACGAGGCTGAGGGCTGGCGGGTCCGGTTCTCCCACGTCCTCTCGACGACTTCCGAGTTCCATCGGATGGCGGAGCGGTTCCGCGACCTGATGCTGGAGCGCACGGACGGCCGGTTTCGGGTCGTCATCTTTCCCTCGGGCCAGCTCGGGGGCGAGCGGGTGGCCTTCGAGCAGATCCAGGTGGGCGCCGTCCACATGGCGATCACCGGCACCCCGGTGCTCTCGGGCTGGGTTCCGGAAAGTCAGGTGTTCGACCTGCCGTTTCTGTTCGAGGATCGGGACCACGGGCTCCGGGCCCTCGGTGGTCCTCTGGGCGACTGGTGGCGCGAGCGGCTTCTCGAACGCACCGGCGTCCGCTCCCTCGGGTTCCTCGACTACGGGTTCCGCCACGTGTACAACCGGCGCCGTCCGGTGGAGTCGCCTGACGATCTCGCCGGACTGAAGCTGCGAGTGCTCCAGAGCTCCACCTACCTGGCGGCGTACGGCGCGCTCGGAGTCCAGGCGACCCCGATGAACTACGGCGAGGTCTATTCGGCGCTCCAGCAGGGAGTGATCGAGGGCGGCGAGGCCAATGCGGTCGGGTTCACCAGCAGCCGGCTCCACGAAGTGGCGAAGCACTTCAGCTTCACGGCGATCACCTACAACCCGATCACGCTGCTCGTGAACGAAGCGTTCTTCCGCAGCCTGCCCCCCGACATCCGGGCAACCGTCGAACGCTCGGCCACCGATGCGCTCGCGTGGCAGAGCGGAGAGGCGCGGCGCATGGAAGCGCAGGCCCTCGAAGAGATGCGGGCCAGCGACGTCCGCGTCACGCGCCCGAACCTGGGCCCGTTCCGCGACGCCGTGGGGGACCACGTTCGGGACGAGCTCGCCGAACGGCTGCCGGACGGCGAAGCGATCCTCGTCCGGTTGATGGCGGAAGTGGAGCGCACCGCCGCCGGCCGGGGAGAGTCGCCGCCGTGACGTTCCTCCGAACGCTCGAACGGGCCCTCACTGTCCTCGAGACCGGGGCGGTGGGTGGGCTGCTCCTCGGGGTCTCGGCGATCGTTCTTCTCCAGGTCCTGATGCGCTACCTGGTCGCCCAGCCGAATCCGTGGAGCGAGGAACTCTCCCGGTTCGGCTTTCTGTGGATGTCGCTCCTCGGCGCGTCTCTCGCCGTCGGGCGCCGGGAGCACTTCGGATTCGATCGGCTGACGAGCGCCCTGCCCGAGAGAACCGAGCGGCTGGTTCGCCGCTTCGCGTGGGCGGCGGTTCTCGCCTTCGCGCTTCTGCTTGCGGGAACCGGCATCGCGCTCGTCGCTCTCACGCTGGAAGAGCGATCTCCGGCGCTGGATCTCCCCTACGCCGTCGTGTACGCCGCCGTCCCCGTTTCGGGAATCTTCATGCTGATCCACCTGGTAGCGGAGCGCCAGGGAGCGCCCGAACCACCACGCGATGTCGCGATCCCGTCGCGCTCCGAGCCGCGGGATACAGCAAGACCTGGAGCACCAACTCGGAGTGAAGTCCCATGAAGACCGACCGGATGCGGCTTGTCCGGGCGGCTGCGGCGCGCGGAGAGCCTCTCCGCATGAGTCGGCAGATCCTGCGGGTGTGCCTCGCGACCGTCACGCGACCGCAGCACTGGTCGCCCCCTGCGACGGGTCCGGTTCGAGCTCTGCCAGGGAAGGCCTGATGGGCGCTCTCGTCGCCGGCGCCTTCGGCGTGCTCGTGGCGGCCGCCGTTCCCATCGGATTCGCGCTCGCGCTTGCCGCCTCGGTTGCCGTCGTGGCGGAGGGGCTTCCGCTCGTCGTGATCCCGCAGCAGATCGTCGCCGGGATGGACTCCTTCCCCATGCTGGCTGTGCCGCTGTTCATCTTCGCCGGCCTCCTCATGGACGCTTCCGGCATCAGCCGCCGACTCGTGGCGCTGGCGCGGGCGCTCGTCGGGCATTTCCGGGGCGGACTCGGGCAGGTCGTGGTCCTGACCGAGGTCTTCTTTTCCGGGGTTTCCGGTTCGACCTCCGCCGACGCCGCCGCGATCTCCGGCGTCATGACGCCGCAGTTGACGGCGAACGGCTACGGCCGGGCGCGCTCCACGGCCATCGTCTCCGCGGCCTGCGGCATGGGCATCCTGATTCCGCCGGCCATCGTGATGGTGGTGTACGGGGTCGTCGCGGGGGTCTCGATCGGGGCCCTGTTCGTGGCTTCCATCGTCCCGGCGCTCCTGATCGCGGTCGGTCTCATGATCCAGATCGGGTGGCAGGCCCGGCGAGAGGGGTGGCCCGCTGGCGAACGGGCCTCCGCCGCCGAGCTCCGACGCGCCGCCGTCGAGGCTGTGCTGCCCCTGTTCCTGATCGTCGTCATCCTCGGCGGCATCCGGTTCGGGCTGTTCACGCCCACGGAGGCTGCCGCGGTCGCGGTCGCCTACGCGCTCTTCCTCGCTGGTCCGGTGTACCGATCCCTCTCGCTCGCCACCCTCTGGCGCCGGGCGGTGGAGGCCGCGGTGGTGTCGGGGATGGTGCTGTTCGTGGTCGGGGCCGCCCGGCTCCTGGGCTGGGTGCTCGCGGTCCTCGAAGTCCCGCAGGCGCTCGCGGCGTCGGTCGGCGGGACGGGAGGGGGAGAGGTCGGCTTCCTGCTGCTCACGATTCTCGTCTTCCTGCCGCTGGGCGCGCTCCTCGAAGGGGTTCCCGCCGTCGTCCTGCTGACGCCGATCCTCGTTCCGCTGGCGCGGCAGATCGGAGTGGACCCGGTCCACTATGGCGTGGTCATCGTGGCCACCCAGGGCATCTCGGTGTTCCTGCCTCCGGTTGGCGTGAGCCTGCTGGTGGCCTGCTCCGCGGGGAAGGTGGCGCCGTCGGATGTGGCGCGGCCGCTCCTGCCCTACCTGGGGCTCATGCTGGCCCTCGCGGCGGCGCTCGCGCTCCTGCCCGAGGTCACGCTCTTCCTCCCGAACCTCCTCGGCTACTGAGCGCCGCCAGGAACGCGGCCACCGTCTGGATCAGGACGCCGAGTGTTCGGTTGGGCTGATTCATGAAGGGCCCGAAGTGTCGGAGGTCTCCCGTGAGCAGGTGCGTCGCCTCGCTCGCCAGCGCGGCCCGAAAGATGGGACGGTCCTTGTCGACCAGTCCGGGAGGAACGGGCAGATCGGGAGGATGGCCGACGATGTGGACGCCGCTGAGGAGCGCTTCGAAGTCGTCCAGGCACTCGGGGTACTTCCGGGCCAGGTTCCGGTGGGCCTCCTCGCGGGCGTGAAAGCTCGTTACGAGTTCCCAGTGTCCCGCGTCTCCGGCCTCGACGAGGAAGGCTGCCTTGCCGTGTGGGTTGTGCGCGGCGGTAAACAGGATGCTGGCGTCGAGGAACAGCCTCACTTCGTGCGCGCCAGCGCCGCGCGGAGTCGTTCACGCTCGTCACGGTCCAGCACATCGGCCGCATCCCATGCCGCGATCTGTTCGTCGCTGAACCGCTCGAAGGGGAGCACGATTCCCGGCCGGAACAGGACTCCGTTGTGTCGTTCTTCCATGAGGACCACATCCCCAGGACGGATACCCAGGCGCTTCCGCAGCGCGGCGGGCAGGGTGATCTGGCCTCGTCTCGAAACGATCGCGGTCATTCCAGCGGCTGTTTTCTCCATACGCACAACATCATGGCAGATTGCCCGTATTTCCGCATTTCCGCATTTTCGGCACGCACCGGGGGGTGAATCGTGCGGCGCCCACCGCATCGCTGCCTCAGTAGCGGATGTCCTCCCGCGCGACCGTCATCCCGATGTTCCCGACCCGGCGGCCCATGGTGTAGTGCTCGCCGCTCCCGGCGGTCATCCCGAAGAAGTCCACCTGAGGGACAACAAGGCGTCCGGCGTCATCCACCGCGCCGGGAGCGGCGGTCGTGGCCACCACCTCGGCGATGAACAGCTTCCGCACCGGCGGCACTTCGAGCGAGGCGATCCGTCGGCACTCGCAGTGGATCGGAGATTCCGCGACCGTTGGCGCGTTCACGACGGTGGCCGCGCCGCGGGTCAGGCCGGTCAGCGCGAACTTGTCGGCCACCCGGCTCGAGTTCATGTCCACGGTGTCGAAGGCTTCGATCATGGAGGCCACCGGGACATTCAGCACGAACTCGTCGTGGAGCTCGAGGAGTTCGCGCGCCTGGTGCTCGAAGCCGGCGCTGACCCCGATCTGGGGCGGGTCGCCGTTCACCACGAACGTCCAGAGCACGGAGATCTCGTCCGGATCCCCGGGTCGCCCGTTCACGGTGAGCAGGATCGCCGGAACCGGCGGGATCATCGGCCCCGGCTCCGCCAGCGGCCGCCTCGGGCCTGCGGGAGCTTCCTTGCCCGGCGCGCATCCCCAGAGCGCCGCGATCGTCGCGGTGGCCCCGCTCTCGAGGAACCGACGACGCGGCAGCGGCGAACGCTCTGTCGTGCGCCGGGAGGCTCCCCGGGAGGTTGTGTGCGTCATGCCGAGCCCGATGCTACAACCGGGCGTCGAGCGTCCCCGCCGCGTCGGACCGGGGCCCCGTAGAATCGCCTTCGGGAAGAAGGAGGTAGGAGATGAGATCCAGGATCCTGCTGGGAGCGGGCCTCGCGCTCGTCGCGTCGATCGGCTGGACGGCGGCCGCTGCCCGGAACATCGCCGGGGAGATGGAGGTCCGCGCCCGCCACTTTCTCGCGTCGCTCGACGCCGACCAGAAGGCCCGCACCCTGATCGGCTTCGGGGAGGAAGAGCGGCTCAACTGGCACTTCATCCCCCGGGAGCGGATGGGGCTGCCGTACGGCGACTTCACGCCGGCGCAGCGCCGGCTGGCGGACCTCCTGCTCGCGTCCGGCCTCTCGCACGAAGGGATCAGCAAGTCGCTCGGGATCATCTTCCTTGAGCAGATCCTCTACGAGCGCGAGGGACGGGCGATCCGCGACGCCGACCGATACCACGTCACCGTGTTCGACGAGCCGACGGACTCGGGAGCGTGGGGCTGGCGTTTCGAGGGGCACCACCTCTCGCTCAACTTCACGCTGCAGGACGGCGAGGTCATCGCGACGTCGCCGGCCTTCATGGGGACGAATCCGGCGATCGCCGGAGAGGGCCGGTACGAGGGAGTCGAGGTGCTGGCCGAGGAGCAGAACCTCGGGAGGGAACTGCTCTCCCTGTTCGACGGGACGGCGCGCGAGGACGTCGTCTTCGACGCGGAGGCGCCCCGCGACATCCTGACCGGCTCGACGCGGGTCGCCGAGGCCGGGGAGCCGCTCGGCGTCGCGTTCTCCGACATGACCGGGGCGCAGCGCGACAAGCTGCTGGAGCTGCTCCGCGTGTACACCGGCAGGCTCCGGCCCGAACTCGCCGAGGCCGAGTTCGCGGAGGTCGAAGCCGCCGGCCTCGACTCGATCCACTTCGCCTGGGCCGGGAGCGCCGAGCCGGGCGAACCCCATTACTACCGGATCCACGGCCCGACCTTCCTCATCGAGTACGACAACACGCAGAACGATGCGAACCACATCCACTCGGTCTGGCGGGATCTGACCGGCGACTTCGGCCGGGATCTCCTCGCCGAGCACTACGCGGCGTCCCACTCGCACACCGGGGCACACCGCGCGGGCCGGGAGTAGCGACGTGCCCCCACGCCGAATTCCGTTGGGGCTGGGTCGGCTCGGAACGCGGGTCGAGGGAGCTGGATGGCCATCGCGGCCACGGGTTCTCGCCCACACAGCGGTCGCGCTTTTCGCTACCGCCATCGTCGGCTCCTGTGCGCCCCCTCAAGCGCCCCCTGAAGCGCCCCTTGAAGCGCCCGAACCGTCACCCTCGCTCGATCCAGCGCGCCTCGCCCGCCTCGACGCCGCGCTCGAAGGCTATGTCGAGCGCGGCGAACTGCCCGGTGCGGTCGCGCTCGTCGCGCGAGGCGGCGAGACCGTGTACCTGAAGGCGTTCGGGCACCGGGATCGCGAGGCGGAGGATCCGCTCGAGGCGAACGACATCTTCCGGATCGCCTCCCAGACGAAGGCGATCGTGAGCGTGGCGGTGCTGATGCTCCAGGAGGAGGGCCGCCTGCTCCTCTCCGACCCCGTGAGCCGTCACCTCCCCGAGTTCGCCGAGGCCACCGTGGCGCGCGCTACCGGGGACGGCGCCTGGGAGGCCGTTCCGACGGATCGCCCGATGACGCTACGCCACCTGCTCACGCACACCGCCGGTATCGGCTACGGAGGGGGCCCCGCCGCCGACGCCTGGGCCGAGGCCGGGATCACTGGCTGGTACTTCGCCCACCGGGACGAGTCCATCCGCGAGACCGTGCGGCGGATGGCCTCGCTGCCCTTCGACGCGCACCCGGGCGAACGCTGGGTGTACGGCTACGGGACCGACATCCTCGGCGCTGTCGTCGAAGTCGCGTCGAGACTTCCCCTCGACGAATTCCTGCTGGACCGGATCTTCGAGCCGCTCGAGATGCGCGATACCCACTTCTATCTGCCGCCGGAGAAGCGGGATCGCCTGACGGTTGTCTATTCGGCGACCGAAGACGGGCTCGCGCGCGCCCCCGATCCCGGCGGCATGGTCGGGCAGGGCACCTACGTGGACGGTCCGCGGGCCAGCTTTTCCGGGGGCGCGGGACTCCTTTCCACCGCCGGCGACTACGCCCGGTTCCTCCAGATGATGCTGAACGGGGGCGAACTCGACGGGAGGCGCATCCTCTCTCCGAAGAGCGTGGAGCTGATGACGGTGGACCACCTCGGCGGGCTGCTGGTCCGGAACGTGGACGAGGAGGGCGGGCTGTTCGGCGCCGAGCGGGGCGTCGGCTTCGGTCTCGGCTTCCGGATCGTGGAGGATCTCGGCGCCCGGGGCGCGCCCGGGTCGGTAGGCGAGTACGGGTGGGGCGGGGCCTACCACTCCAGCTACTGGGTGGACCCGGCGGAGGATCTGGTCGCCGTGTACCTCGCGCAGCTCATCCCGGCCGGAAATCTGGACGACCACGCCCGCTTCCGGGCGCTGGTCTATGGTGCCTTGAAAACGATCGATCACTGATCCGATGGGCTCCGGGCCGCGCCGATCTCAGCGATCCAGGTCGCGAGGCTCCGGACAGTTCTGAACCTGACTCCTGCGTTCCCCTCCCGCACTTGTGGATGTGCTATAGTGGCTTTGAGGTAAATCCATGAGTAAAGCAGCAGTCCCCGTGGCCCCTCGGTCTGTCGTGCCGTCGCACCGAATCGATCTGAAGAAGGATGCCGCGTTCGATGAAGCGTGGCTTCACAGCCAGATAGCCGAGAATCCCACACTGCTGGGGCTCGGCGATCTTGAGGTTCTCCGGCAGGAAGTGCGCCAGCCTACAGGCAGACTTGATCTCCTCTTGACGGACCCGGAGACGGACAGACGGTATGAGGTAGAGATTCAGTTGGGCCGGATGGATCCGGGCCACATCGTTCGCACGATCGAGTACTGGGACATCGAGAGCAGGAGATACCCACAGTACGAGCATGTCGCTGTGCTCGTCGCCGAGGATGTCACGACTCGCTATCTCAACGTCATTCTTCGAATCAGCGGGCAGATCCCCATCATCGTCCTCAAGATCAACGTGCTCGATGTCGATGGCACATTGACATTGGTGGCGACGAGAGTGCTCGACATGATCTCTCTTGGTCCCGACACCGAAGTGCCCGACACGCCCTCCGATCGCGCCTATTGGGAAGCCAAAGCATCGGACCGGAGTCTTGAGGTTGTGGACTCCATGATCGGATTGATCGGCGAGATCGAGGAAGGCATCGAGCCAAACTACGTCAAGCACTATATCGGTCTCTCGCAGCGAGGCAGATCCCAGAACTTCGTTGAGTTCAGACCGCGAAAGGGCAAGTTCGCCATCGTTACCTTCAAGGTTCTGGAGGAGCAGGACCGTCAGGAGGAACTCGAGGAGGCGGGAATGGACATGCTAGCCTACAAGGGCGGCTACCGGCTGAGGCTTCTCACGGGAGAGATCAGAGAGAACCGGGATCTGCTCCTGTCTCTGATCCGGGACGCAAGGGACTTGATGCTTGGTGCGCGGACCGGCTGATACTGGAGATGTGCGTGGCAGTACGCAGGCGTGACGGCCATGCGAGATGCTCCCCGCGTGCCGGCTAGAGGCATCTCGCACTTGCGCGGGAGCCACAGGTCCGCGCCTCGGATAGAAGTCGCTCGATCACCATTTCCTCTCCCATCATCGCGAACGAGAGGATGTTCGTATCGAGGACGTACTTCACTGGATCGGAGGAGGTCCCTTGCTGCGCCGGTTTGCTCGGATGGCCTGGAGCATCTCGGTCAGAACTCGTTGGTCCTCCGGATCGCGGCCTGCGGTCCGAAGCTTCCTGACGAGGGTCGGGCTCCACTCCCTGTCCGCGCGGAGGCTGCGCTCGAGTGCCTCCCGGATGTAGCGGTTTCTCGATATCCGGAGCTCTTGGGCACGTCGGTCCACGGCGGCGAGCAGGGACGGAGCGAGATGGATGGTCGTACGCACGAACCGCATCGTACTTCCTTCGTAGCGGGGCCGCGGCGGAGGGCTGATCACGCTGGCTCGCTCGTTTCGCGGCGACGCGTCGCTTCGAGGGCGCGTTCGAAGCTGACGAGGCGTCGGATCAGCGCCAGGTAGCGCGAGTGGGCGCCCTCGCGCCCCTCGGCGCACAGCGCCTCGTAGAGGGCCATCTCGGGGTGACCGGGTGCGTCCGCGGCGGGCGGGAGTTCGAGGCCCGCGCTCCGAAGCCGCGGCGCTCCGATGGCGACGAGCAGCGCCTCGACGGGGAACTCGCGCCGCGCGAGGGCGACGAGTCCGCGCGCGACCAGGTCCGCCCCGGGGAGATCCGGAGGAAAGGGAGCTCCGCCGCTCGGCTCGCCAGGCCGTCCCGTCACTTTCCCGAGGCCTCCAGCGTCGCCACCACGGTCTCGACCCGGGCGCGGAGCGTCGGGGCGTCGATCGCCGGATAACGCTCGAGAAGCGGCTCGACGGCGGCGAACAGGTCAGTCAGCCGGGCGGGAGTGATCAGCCCAAGCCGGTGCATCGCCTCGACGTCCCGGAGATCCTGGGCGTGGCTTCGCTCGATCTTCGCGAGCGCCTGGGCGTGGAAGTCGTAGTGCAGGAAGTCCACGCTTCGGCGCCGCTCGATGAACCGGCTGCGCTCCCTCCACCCGGGAAGTTCGGGGATGAACTGGTCCGGAGCGGCCAGCTCCACGTTCAGGTTCAGCGCTTCCCTGGCCCGAGCGATCGCCGCGAACGCCCCGGGTGGCTCGGGGTCCAGCTCGATCTTCACGTCCACCGTCATTTCGCGCCAGCCGACGAGCGCCGCCGAGGCGCCGCCAGTCAGATAGACCCGACCCGGGCCCCGGGCCTCGCGCCCCAGGAACCGCAGGAAGTCCCGCACCCTGGCGGCGGTTGTCGGGCCCCGGGACATCCACGGTGAAGTATGGGGCGGGGCCGGCGCACCCCGTCCGCGCTACGATCCCGGGTCGTTCAGGGAGGGCGAGCCAATGGCTATTTATGGAAATTCCGGGGGGAACGGGGGGTGGGGACGCCCCGACACCGGTCCCGAGATCCCCGGGCTGCCCGATCTGGGGGCCCTCATGGCCCGGCTCGGGGGCATGCGGAAGGCGTTCGTCTGGGGCGCTGGCGGCCTCGCGGCGCTGATCCTCTTCTTCGCGGCGGTGTACCAGGTGCAGCCCGACGAGGCCGGCGTGGTCACCCGCTTCGGGCGCTACGCGCGCACGACCGACCCGGGCCTCCACTTCGTCGTGCCCCTCGTCGAGTCCGTGACCAAGGTGCCGGTGGAACGCCAGCTCAAGGAAGAGTTCGGTTTCCGCACCGAGGAGGCGGGGGTGCGGACCCGCTACGAGGATCGCGACTACTACGGGGAGTCGCTCATGCTCACCGGGGATCTGAACGTGGCGGTCGTCGAGTGGATCGTCCAATACCAGATCCAGGATCCGCGCGCCTATCTGTTCAACGTGCGGGACATCCGTTCCACCTTCCGCGACATGAGCGAAGCAGCCATGCGGGATGTCGTGGGAGACAACAGCGTGGACGAGGTGCTCACCGTGGGGCGCGAACGGATCGCATCCCAGGCCAAGGATCTCCTCCAGGAGATGAACGACCACTACGAGACCGGCATCAGCGTCCAGCAGCTCGTCCTCCAGGATGTGAATCCCCCGGATCTGGTGAAACCCTCGTTCAACGAAGTCAACGAGGCGATCCAGGAAAAGGAGCGGCTCACGAACGAGGCGCTGGCCGAGTACAACCAGGCGATTCCGCGGGCGCGCGGCGACGCTCAGCGTGTCATCCAGGAGGCTGAAGGCTACGCTGCCGAGCGGGTGAACCGGGCCCGCGGCGAGGCGTCGAGGTTCGAAGCAGTGTACGAGGAGTACCGCACCGCTCCCCGGGTCACCCGATCTCGCATGTACCTCGAGACGATGTCGGAGATCATGCCGAAACTGGGGCAGAAGGTGATCCTCGACGAGAGCGGGGCAAACGTGCTTCCGCTCCTCAACCTCACGAACGGGAACCGCCCGTCCTCCCCGAATCCCGGCGCAGCGAACGATGGCGACGAGGAGGGACAGCGATGAAGCGGCAACTCGTGACACTCGCAGGCGGGATGCTGGGGTTTGTCCTGCTTCTGGGTTCGACCTACACGATCAACGAGACCGAGCAGGCGATCATCACCCAGTTCGGCCAGCCGATCGGGGGCGCGGTGACGGAACCCGGCCTCCATTTCAAGCTCCCGTTCATCCACACCGTGACGCGGTTCGACCAGCGGTGGCTCCCGTGGGACGGCGACGCGAACCAGATCACGACCCGGGACAAGAAGTTCATCTGGGTGGACACCTACGCCCGCTGGCGGATCGCCGACCCGCTCCTGTTCTTCCAGTCGGTGCGCGACGAGCGCGGCGCCCAGAGCCGCCTCGACGATGTCATTGATGGCGAGACGAGGAACGCGGTCGCGAGCTACGACCTGATCGAGATCGTCCGGATCACGAACCGTGAATTCGAGGTGACCGAAGACCTGATCGCGTTCGCCAGCGAGAACGAAGAAGGCGTCCGCGACATCGAGCACGGCCGGAACGCGATCACCCGCAGCATTCTCGAGAAGGCGTCTGAAGTCACTCCCAGCTTCGGCATCGAGCTCGTGGATGTGCGGATCAAGCGCGTGAACTACGTGGAGGAGGTCCGCGTCAAGGTGTACGAGCGCATGATCTCGGAGCGGCAACGGATCGCGGAACGGAGTCGTTCGGAAGGGCAGGGTCGCGCCGCAGAAATCCGGGGACAGCGCGAGCGCGAGCTCAAGTCCATCGAGTCCGAGGCGTTTCGCCAGGCCGAGGAGATTCGAGGACGCTCCGATGCGGAAGCTGCCGGCATCTACGCGAGCGCCTACCAGCGGGACGCTGACTTCTACCGGTTCATGAAGTCGCTCGAGACCTATCGCACGGCTCTGGACGAAGGCGTCACGCTCGTCATCGGGAGCGACAGCGAGTTCCTCGATTTCCTCCGCCGGTCGCGCTGAGCCCGAGCCCCGGATCCGGGTGCTTCTCGCGCCCGACGATCCGGGGCTCCAGCCGTGGGCCGAGGGGCTCCTCGGTCCGGCGGACCGGGATCGCGCGGCGAAGAAGCGCCACCCCGTCGGCCGCCGCCGCACGGTGATCTCGCGCGCTTTGCTCCGCCTGCTCGCCGCCTCGATTCTCGGCACGGAGGCCGAGCGGGTCTGGACGGGCACGAGCCGTTACGGCGCACCCCTCGCCGGCCGACGTGCCGCGGACGACTCCCTTCGCGGATCGCCGCTGGCGGTCAGTCTGACCCACACGAAGGGCGCCGTGATCGCGGCAGCGAGTCCCGATGCGGCGCGGCTCGGCGTGGATGTGGAGCGACTCGATCGTCGGGTCCGGGCGGAGGCGCTCGCCCGGCGCTACTTCGCGCCGGACGAGGCGGCCAGCCTCCTGGCGCTCCCGCAAGCCTCCCGTTCCGAGTCCTTCCTGCGGGCCTGGACGCTCAAGGAAGCCTGGGGGAAGGCCACCGGGATGGGCGTGTCACGGGCTCTCCCGCTCCTGTCCTTCGTTCCGGATGAGCTGGCGCGCTCGACCGGTGCGATCGAGCCGCGGGAGGGACGGATCGCAACCGAATCCGTCCGACGATTCCCTGGACGCTGGAGGTTCTGGACCGCGACCGTCGGGATCCACTCGATCGGCCTCGCCGCGGTCGGAAGCGGCGCCCTCGGGGCGCCGTCGCTGCCGGGTTTCCCCACTTCCGCCATGATTCGTCGCGTGGATCGCGTCGGGAGCGATCCCGTCTCGATCTTCCGAATGGACACCCCACCGCACTGACCCGACGCCTCGCCACGCGTCCGTAGCGCCGGGCTCGAGGCCATCCGCGGAGCTCCTGGAGCTGCACGCCGAGTTTCGGGAGGCTGCGATCGCGCACTGGTTCCACGTGACCGGAGGACGCTCCCGGCTCACCGCCACGATCCCCGCCGCATCGGCGCGTTGATCCGGCGCGGCGGGTCTTCTTTGCCGCGGCGTCCGGCTTCCGCCATCATTCATCCGTTCGACGAACGTTGGGCCGTCCGAGGCCTCCCCCCGCCCGGACTCGGCGACCGGCCTCGCGTCACCCGAATTCGCACATGGATCCGCGCATGGATCCATGCCGCGCCCCTGAATCGCTCCCGCTTCCAGGAACACCAAGGAACAGCACATGCTCCCCACCCGCCTCCTTTCCCGCTCCCTGCTGCTGGTAGGTTCGCTCCTTGTCTCGGTCGCCGGTCCGGTTGCGGCTCAGGACGAGCCCGCCGGGATCCCGTCCATCGCCGACAAGACGGCGGGCATGACCGCCATCAGCGGCTTCGTCCCGCTCCACTGGGACGATCGCACCGGCCGCCTCTACGGCGAGCTCGGGCCCATGGAGGAGGAGTTCCTCTACCAGGTCTCGGCGGGCTCGGGTCTTGGAAGCAACCCGGTGGGGCTGGACCGCGGCCAGCTCAGCAACACCGCCGTGCTTCGGCCGGTCCGGATCGGCCCCCGGGTGCTGCTCATGGAGCCGAACTACAAGTTCCGCGCGATCAGCGACAACCCGGATGAGGTGCGGGCGGTCCGGGACGCCTTCGCGCCCTCGGTTCACTGGGGCTTCCAGGTCGAGGCGGAGACCGGCGATCGCGTGCTGGTGGACCTGACCGACTTCCTGCTCCGGGATACCCACGGGGCCGTCGCGCGCCTCACCCGCGCGGGGCAGGGAACCTTCCGCCTCGACCGGGACCGCAGCGCGTTCTATCTGGAGAACACGAAGGGCTTTCCGGACAACACCGAAATCGAGACGCTGCTCACCTTCACCTCCGACCGCCCCGGACCCCTCGTCCAGGCGGTGGCCGCGAGCGGCGAGGCGATCACGCTGCGGCAGCACCACTCGCTGGTCCGGCTGCCCGGGCCGGGCTTCGAGATCCGCGTCGCCGACCCCCGGATCGGCGTCAACGGGCCGCAGTACATGGACTACGCGACGCCGATCGACGAGCCGATGACGGTGCGGCTCACCGCCCGGCACCGCCTCGAGAAGCGGGATCCCTCGGCCGAGCGCTCCGAGGCGGTCGAGCCGATCATCTACTACCTCGACCGCGGGGCTCCGGAGCCGGTGCGAAGCGCGCTGCTCGACGGGGCCCGCTGGTGGAACGAGGCGTTCGAGGCCGCGGGATTCATTGATGCGTTCCGGGTGGAGGTCCTCCCCGAGGGCGCCGACGCGCAGGATGTCCGCTACAACATGATCCACTGGACGCACCGTCGCACTCGCGGCTGGTCCTACGGCGGCTCGGTCCAGGATCCGCGGACCGGCGAGATCATCAAGGGGAACGTGAACCTCGGGAGCCTCCGTCTGCGGCAGGACCACCTCCACGGGATCGGCATGGTCGCGCCCTACGTGGCCGGCTCCGGGTCCGCGCCCCTGGGTCTCGACCCCTGGAGCCACGCCGGACTCCCGCCTGATCCGGGCGGCCCCCACTCCTGCGGTCTCTCCGCGGCCCCCGGCTTCGGCTATCTGGCCCAGATCAGCGAGGACTCCGACCCGGTGGAGCTCGCCCTGGCGCGGGTGCGGCAACTCTCCGCGCACGAAGTCGGCCACACGCTCGGCTTCCCGCACAACTACATGTCCTCGACCTACGACGGAAGAGCCAGCGTCATGGACTACCCGGCGCCCCTCGCCGTCCTCGGCGACGATGGGGAGGTCTCTCTCAGCGATGCCTACGGGGTCGGCGTGGGTTCCTACGACATCCTGTCGGTGCGCTGGGCCTACGCTCACGTCCCGCCCGCCGAGACCGCCGCCGCCCTCGACCGAATCATGCAGGAAGGGCTCATGGCCGAGACCCGGTTCATGGCCCACACCGACAACTACATCGGCGCCGGCGCTCACCCGCTGGCATCGGTCTGGGACAACGGCGGGGACCTGGTGCGTCATCTCGAAAGGGAGATCGAGATCCGCCAGGCGGGACTCGACGCCTTCGGCGAACGCGTGATTCGTCCGGGCGAGCCGTGGTCGCGGCTCGAGCCGGTCCTTGTTCCCCTCTACCTCCACCACCGCTTCCAGATGAAGGCGGCGCTGAACACGATCGGCGGGCAGGAGTACTACTATGCGACTCGCGGGGATGGTCAGAGGCCGGTGGCGCCGGTGCCGGGCAGTCGGCAGCGCGAGGCGCTCGATATCGTGCTCCGCACCCTCGACACCGACTTCCTCGCCCTGCCGGAACGGATCATCGAGATGATCCCGCCGCCCGCCTACCGCGAGCGGGGCGCCGAGACCTTCGACGGCCACACCGGGCTGGTGTTCGACCCGCTCGCGGCGGCGGACACCTCGGCGGACTACACCGTCGAGCTGCTGCTCCATCCCGAGCGGATGGCGCGGCTGGTGAACAACCACGCGCTCGACGGCGAGCAGCCCGGTCTCGACGAAGTGCTCGACCGACTCACCGGAGCGACATGGGGGGTGGCCGAACCGGACGACTCCTACCGGCGGGCGGTGCAGGACGCCGCCGAGCGCAGCGTGCTGAACGGCATGATGCGGGAGGCGAGCAACCCCGACAACCCGGCCCGGGTGCGCGCCATCGTCGAGGACAGGCTTCGCGCTCTCGGGGAGACGCTCGCTTCGGTGGAGAGCCGCACTCCCCACGAGGATCTGGCGGCGGCCGACATCCACCGATTCCTGACCCGCGACGAGAGCCTCGACCCGAATGCCCGCCGGCCGGCGCTGCCTCCGGGCTCGCCCATCGGCGGGGCCTCGGCCTCCGGCCTTCCCGCCCGCCCCTCGCGCTGATTCGCGAGGCGCGCCACCCCCGCGGACCGTTCCGCGGGGGCGGGGGGCTTCGATCTACTTGCCTTCCGTGAAGTAGATCCCGGCGCCGAGAGCGAGCGTCGTGTCCCCGATGGTCACGGGGATGACATAGGAG
>JAJEAO010000084.1 GCA_022822745.1 Acidobacteriota bacterium | reverse complement strand
GCGAGGTAGGCCGCCTCCTGCTTCCGCAGCGATGCGCGTTCGGCCTCCCCTCGCTCCGGTTCGTCGGAGGCCAGGTGATGCACCAGAGCGATGATCCGGGGCCGGCCCGGTCTCTGCCGGAGCCGGCGATTCGCGGAAAGGAAGGTTCGGTGGAGCAGTTCATCCTGAATCACTGCGGCGGCGTCGCCCGCGTCTTCGGCAGTCGCGGTCCCCTCCGGATCGAACGCCCGGACGACGACGGCATGGCCCCGGCGCTCGAGATGCCGCACCAGCATCCGGTCGTAGAGGTTGCCCCCGCTGATCCGATCCAGCGGCGGCGCCCACAACGCGACCGGACTCACGGGGCAGTGTCCTCGACCCCGGGTGTCACGACGAGCGGGTCTCAGGTTGCAAGCATCCGGAAGTGATCCTCGATTCGGGACGGCACGCCATGCCCGCATCGCAGACTCGCCACGGCGTTCGTGACGTCCTCATCGCCGAGTTCCGCCAGGACTTCCGGACGGGGAGCGATCGCGCCATTCAGGTCGTCGGGTTCGTACTTCACCAGAGCATCTCCGTAGCGTCGGGAGGAGGCCGCCAGCAGCTCGCGTCCTGTCGAAGATGCCAGATACAGGAACAGTCGCTCCACATAGGCTCGTCCCGGCAGACTGGGAACGAATCCGTGAAAGCAGGTCAGCGTGAGCGCTGGCGTCCGATTCAGAACGACCTTGTAGCCACCTCGGGAAAAGACGCCGAAGAGCAGCGGAGCTGGATGTCTGGATTCCCCCTTGTACCACGGCGAACGGTGACGCAGCAGAAATCGTCGGTGGAGTTGTTTCCTCTCTCCCTGGGAGACGTAGGCCATCGCCCCCTTCGACAAGTCGAGCCCGGGTCGGAAGAGGACGACGGGCTGGTCTTCCCGCGTGAGCTCCCGCACATCGTCGCGCGTGAGAACGGCGCTGCTGATCTGCTTGCTCTTCGTGATGCACGGCGTGGCTTCGGCGCGATCGAGGCCCAGCCTCTGAACCTTCGAGGGACGCAGAACGAAGAACTCGTTGGCTCCCGTCGCGATCCCTCGAGTGAATCGGCCGTACTGCCGAATGGATCCGACAAGCTCGCCGTTCACCGAGATCCGCGATGGCCGAAGATACGGCAGCCACTTCTGATCCGCCGCCAAGTCCCGACGAGAGACCGAGGTCACGGGAGGCGTCTCGAAAATGCCCTCCAGCTCCTCCAGAGATCGCACTCGATAGAACCGAACTCGCTCGTCACTCGTGGCAGAGTCGAAGAGAACAATGCCCACGGAAGTGACGGCGTCAGGGAAGACGTCCCGCTCGCAGTCGAGTTGAATGAAGATGAGGGAGCTCGGGCCAGCAAGCAGCCGAGCTTTGACCTGCGTCCCGTAACCGGTGTTCAGGAACTCGAGCGGCATGACGTAGGCGAGTCTGCCACCCGGGTTGAGCTCCCGAAGGGACTTGAGAAGGAAGGCCGAGGCGCAGTTCGTATATCCGGACAGGTGCGCGCCGGTGTGGCGCCTGAAGGCGGAGAACACCGCCTTTCGATTCCGAAAGTGCTGGAATCGAAGGTAGGGAGGGTTGCAGACGATCGAATCGTGCTTCTTCTCCCACGCGAGCAGGTAGTCCTCGTTCCGAAGTGTGCTCGGGCCACGACGGGTCCGAGCCCGGTAGTAGTTCAGGATCGTGGAGTCGAGCTCGCTGCCGGAAAAGGAGACGCATGCATGGCGGAGAGCGGCTTCATGGAAGGCGCCCAGGCCGAAGGCGGGGTCGTGAAGGGACCGAGCGCCACCGGCGAGAACCCAGTCCACCATGAAGCGGGCGACGCCGGGTGGCGTGAAGAACTGCCCGTGGCGCCGGCGATGACTGTCTCCGACAACGGCCGCATATCGGGACGTGTCAACCACTGCGAAGAATCTCCTCGTGGAGAGCCGTGGCATCGAGATAGCCACGGCCGTCGCGGAACCGAACGTAGAACAGAAGTCGGCCGCGTGCGAGTTCCCGCACCGCCGACTCGTGTGTCGGGAAGTCGATGCGACCCACGATTTCCCTGCCGACGGCCACATCGATCTTCAGCGTCGTCTTCTGCTGGTTCTTGACATCTCTCTCCACGGAGAACTTCTGTCCCTCGCAGTCCGGGTCGGATACAAGTCGGAGAATCTCTTCGAAGGACATTGCATAGGCCTTGTCGAAGAACACCTGGAGGTAGTGATGGGGTACGCCGTACCGCTGGATCCATCGGTTGACCAGTGCAATGTCCTCGAGCTTCGGCGTGATGCTGAGGTAGTCTCGCTTGTGCAGGATTCTGATTTGGGCCTTGAGATCGCGGAGGAGGCGACTCATCTCTCGCAAGGCTGGAGAAGACGACCAGCGGGTGGCTCGGAACGTGATCTCTCGGAAGGTGTCTCTGGACGCACGCCGGAGAAGCGAGTAGGTCTCGGGAGCTTTGGAGCGCAGGAGGGTTCCGTACGGTTCAGTGAGGAGAAGCGACTGTAGTCGGAGACACTCTTGTTCCGCCGTCCTGTTGCGATGCCACATGAACCGGGCATACTTCTCAGCCAGGAAGCTGCTGGAGCGAACCTCGATGGCAGCCAAGGCCTGGCGCACGGTCTCGTCGCTCATTGCCCGATCCGAAGGGGAGAGATTGAGGCCTTTGGGGAACACAAGCAGGTCCGGCTTCTTGCCGAATGAGTTGAGTTCTTTCAGGTAGGTCGCATAGTGCTGTCGAAACCGAGGGTGATCGGCGGGAAGGGACTCTCGACGTCCGTAGCGAACCGCGCGATAGCGGGAGGAGTGCGTGTTGATGGCATCGAAGATGATCTGCTCTGCCCAGTCACCCTGCTCCCGATTCGTCAGGAACTGGGAGCTCGCCATGCTGGGTGGATGACCGGACACTTCAACCTCGGTGTCGATGGCGAAGGGAGACTCCTCGATCAGCCGACGGATTCGCGCGGGGTAGGAAGGGGCCACGGTGTGCTGTCCCATACTCTAGCCGTTGACGGAGCGACTCCCGGAGGCTCCCGCGGTGGCGCCGGCCATTCGTGGTGTCGCACTCCCGCTGTCGCTCGGAGCCGCCCCCGCCTGCGCGGTCGAGCCGACGGCGCCGGGTGCCGATCTGGCGATCGGCGGTGCCCAATGGTCGGGGAGATCTCGGCCCGCCGCGCCGCCGGCGAGTGAGCGCTCTGCCCGCGAGTACAGGTCGCGCGGGAGGGCGCTGTTCCGATTTGATGTATGTTGTGCTGTATGTCGGCTACCAGAACGCAGGTTTACCTGACCGAAGAGCAGCGGCGGCGGATCGACGAGATCCGGCAGCGCGAAGGAATCTCGCTGGCTGCGGTCGTTCGCCGGGCTCTCGACGAGTTCTTCGCCCGGCCCGCGCCCGCCGAGGATGTGGAGGCCGCTCTGCGGGAGACGTTCGGAGCCGTGCCTGATGCGGAAGCGCCTCGCCGGGAGGACTGGAACCGTCGCTGGAGTCGCGTGAGCCGGGGACGCTCCGATGGGTAGCGTCCTCGTGGATACGGATGTGTTCATCGATCATCTGCGGGGGGCCCGACCGATCCTGGCATCCGCCGACCGCCTCTGCTATTCCGTCATCACGAGGGCCGAACTGTTCGCCGGAAACCGGGGACTGGCTGCTGTCGGCCGGCTGCTCGCTCCATTGGAAGAACTCCGCGTGGACCGGACGATCGCGGAGCTCGCCGGGGGGATTCGTCGCGACACCGGCATCGGGCTGCCTGACGCCCTGATCGCGGCGACCGCGCTCCTCCACGGCGCCGCGCTCGCCACTCGCAATCGGAAGGACTTCGAGCGCGTCCCTAGTTTGCGGCTCCTGTCGCGAGACGACTGAGGCAGGCCGCGACCGCGCCCCGGAGAGGGCCGTTCGGGTCCACGCCTGCCGGTCATCTCGCGCGTCATTCGCCGACAGATTCGGGAAAGAGCCGGAAGGAAGGCGCGCGATCCAGGACGTCCCGGACGTCGTACGGGGAACCCCGATTTCCCGCGCCTGGCGTTGACCGGCCGATCAGTCGCCGGTGTGGCGGGTCCACGCGTCCATGGTCTGTCGGATGGCGCTCAACCATTCGTCGGAGCAGTCGAGGAGCTGGGCGATCCGGGGCAGCCGTCCGTCCGCGACCACGCGCCAGGTCCAGGCGTTGCCCTTCGTTCGCACCTCCGATCCGGGAATCAGCTTCGCCAACGCCTTGAGATATCTGACTCCCAGCTCGACGTCCCCGATGTCCTCGGCGCTGTACGCGATGTAGTTCGTGTCCACGGTCCCGTCCCGGGAGAGCGTCCCGAAGTTGACCTTGCCGTCCTTTCTCATCCAGTGCAGGATCCGCGAAGCTCCCCCGGCGCTCACGACGAGCCCCAGAGCGCGGGCCTTCTCGAAGAACCTGTCGAGCCTGCCGGGAAGCGCCACATCGAGATGGCTGACCGCGTCTCGAAACTCCTCATCGGTGAGAGGACGCCTGCCGTTGGAAGGCCGCGGAGGGGGAGACGGCGGGTCAAGAACGGGTTTGCCGTCCTCCATCCGCACGATGCCGCGCTCGATCTCCACCGTGCGCGCCAGGATCCGAGGCTCGACGATCAGGCCGCCGGGAGCGTCGGCGGTCGGGAGTTCGAGGATCGCGAGTTCCACGAGGCCGAAGGTGAAGCGGATGCCCGCGAACTGCCGAAGGTAGTCCGCGATCCGCTCCAGATCCTCGCGGATGCCGTCGCCCACGACGAGCAGCAGGAAGCGACCTGCGGCGAGGCTGCGCGTCACGTTGTCCACGAAGGATGCTTCCTCCAGGGATCCGTGCTGCTCCCGGACCAGCGCGAACAGACTGCCCGGGTTCCCGTCGGGTTCCCGCGCGCGACGCACCGCCTGATCCAGGTCCTCGTACGACCAGCGGTTCAGCTCCTTGGCGTAGTCGAGGATCTGGGCGATCACCGTGCGGCGCGCCTCCGGATTCCTCCACAGCTTGCACTCGACGAGCGTGAGGCGGCCCGACGGACTGATGCAGGCCAGGTCCACGTAGCCGGCGGGGGTCTCCAGTTCCATGCACAGCGGGACCGCCGGACCGAAGGCTTCGTCGAGCTCTCCGATCGGCAGGATCTCGGGACACCGGAACAGGAGCTCCTGGAGCCAGGCCTCGTCGTAGTTCGTCGCGCCTGCCTGCGCCGCCAGGGGTCGGCGCCTCAGGAAGACAGGCCGGGTGTCGTTGTGGCCGAGATAGACCGTCCGCCCGTAGCGCGAGGCCGGCGGGCGGGGCACGACGCGAAGCGCCGGCGGGATCAGCGGGAACTGCGGCGCCCGCCGGTCCAGGGGACTCCGGCGGCGCCCGCGGCGCTGGCGATCTGGTCGAGTTCGGCGAGGAGGCGGGCCAGTTCGGCTTCGGCGGCGGGCAGAGCCTCCTCCACGATCTCGGCCTGGCGGCGGTGCGTCGTCGTCGGATCGGCCGTGGACCAGAACGCTCCCACGACGCGCTGGATCCGGTCGCGGAGGCCGGGGAGCACCGCCTCTCGCCGCGACCGGACGGTGGCGTCGCCGAGAAGAGTCTCCTGGAGGTCGAGCAGACCGCTTCGGATCGGCGCGATCCCGGCGCGGAGTTCGGCCTCGGCGGCGGAGGCGTCCATCGCGGCGGCGAGCGCCGAGGCCCGCTCGATCCCGGCTTCGAGCCTCGCGGCGGCCCCGAACACGCGGCGCTGAAGGTCCGCGACTTCCGTCTGGAAGGCGTGGAGCGCGGCCGGATCGGCGGCCGGGGCGCCGACGGCGGCGAGGCGCTTCGGGGTGAAGGACTGCGGTTCGCCGAGCGTCTCGGTCTCGCCCCGCACCCGCCGCGCGAGCTCGGCCGTGTAGGTCCCCGGCATCGCGAGGGGTCCCCCGCGGGCGCCGCCGGGGTTCGGATGGCGGAGATCCCAGGCGATGCGGTGGAGGCCCGCCGTCCGGGGGGCCTCGATCCGTCGAACCAGCCGTCCGCTCCCGTCCCGGATCACGACGAAGAGGGCGGGATCTTCCTCCCGGTCCTCGGCGCGCAGCTCCTCCCAGGTGGGGTAGGGGAGCGGCTCTCCCGCGGCGGCCTGCGCCCGTTCGCGGTTTCGGCGCTCCTCCCGGAGGCTCCGGACCGATTCGCGGAGGTGGTAGGTGATGACGGCGCCGAACGGTGGATTCGGGGCCGTGAAGAAGGCGTCGCCCCGCTGGGCCTTCTCGCCGCCGCCGAGCGGGTTCGCCTCGACGTACATCCACGGATCCTTCACCGGGAACACGAAACCGTCCGCGCCCAGCGCCTCGTCGTCCAGGTGACGCAGCGGCGTGTAGTCGTCGAGGATGTAGAAGCCCCGGCCGAAGGTCGCGGCGACCAGGTCGTTCTCTCGGGTCTGGATCTCCAGATCGCGCACCGGGATCGTCGGCAGGCCGCCGCGGAGCCGGACCCAGTGACCGCCCCCGTCGAGGGTCACGAACAGCCCGAACTCGGTCCCGACGAAGAGGAGTCCCTCGCGTTCGTGGTCCTCGTAGATCGTCCACGCCGGGTGGTTCCCGGGGAGATTCCCGGTGATGTCGGTCCAGGTCACGCCGCGGTCGTCGCTTCGCATCACGTAGGGAGCGAAGTCGCCTTCCTTGAGGTTGTTGAAGACGGCGTACACCGTGTTCTCGCGGTGACGCGAGGCGTGGAGATCCGCCACGTAGGTCCGCGGAGGGACTCCCGGAATCTCGTCCACCGCGCGCCACTCGAGACCGCCGTCGCCGCTGATCTGGATCCGGCCGTCGTCCATTCCGGTGTAGAGGAGACCTTCCACCAGGGGGGACTCGTCGAGCGCGACCATGTTCCCGTAGGTGGAGGTGAAGACATTGCGCCACACCGCGTCCACGCTCCAGGAGCGGCCCATGATCGTTCGCTCGGCGCGATCCACGCCGCGGGTGAGGTCTTCGCTGATCGGCGTCCAGGTGTTCGCGCGGTCGTCGCTGCGGTAGAGCCGGTTCGCCCCGAAGTAGAGGCGGCGCCCGTTGTGCGGCGAGATCAGCAGGGGCGCGTCCCAGTTCCACTTGAGCGGCGGGTCGTCGGGTTCGGGTTGCGGCTGGATCTCGACCCGCTCGCCGGTCCTCCGGTCGAACCGCGCGATCCCGGCGTACTGGAACTGCGCGTAGAGGATGTTCGGATCCTCGGGATCCACCCGCGCCTGGAAGCCGTCGCCGCCGATCACGTTCAGCCAGTCGCTGTTGCGGATTCCGTGCACGTTCGTCGTGCGCACCGGAGCGCCGAGGGTGGCGTTGTCCTGGGTGCCTCCGTACACCCGGTAGAACGGGACGTCGTTGTCGATGCCGACCCGGTAGAACTGGGCGATGGACTGGTTGGCGTGGAAGCGCCAGTGGTCGCCGAGATCCCAGCTCTCGTAGATCCCGCCGTCGGTCGCGATCATCAGATAGTCGGGGTCGTCGGGGTCGAATTCGAGGTCGTGGTTGTCCACGTGCTTCCAGCGGGTGTTCAGGCCGCGCCAGGTTGCTCCGCCGTCGTCGGTCACCTGGACGACCACATCCATCGAGTAAACCCGCCCCGGGCGGTGCGGGTCGGGGAAGATCTCCATGTAGTACTGCGGATCCACGCAGATGTAGTCGCTGCGCTTCTCCCAGCTCTCTCCGCGGTCGGTGGAGCGATAGAACCCGCTGGCGTCATCCGAAGCCGCGATCAGGGCGTACACGACGTCCGGATCCTCGGGGGCGAGCGCGAGTCCGATCCGGCCGATGTCGTGGCGCTCGGGCGAGGGGAGGCCCCGGGTGAGCTGACGCCACGTATCGCCGCCGTCCTCCGACTTGTGGATCCCGCCCTCCGGGCCCCCGGCGACGAGGAGGCCGACATGGCGCCGGCGTTGCCAGGAGGCGGCGTACACGATGTCGGGGTCGCGCGGATCGAGGACCACGTCACTGATCCCGGTGTCGTCCGAGATGTGGAGGACGCGCTCCCAGCTCGCCCCGTCATCCGTGGACCGGTAGAGCCCCCGGTCGCCCCCCGAGCGCCACAGGGGGCCCTGGGCGGCGACGAACACGGTGTCCGAATCGCGAGGGTCGAACACGACCTTTCCGATGTGCTCCGACTCGTCCAGACCGAGGTGCTCGAAGGAGTCGCCCCCGTCGCGGCTGCGCCAGACGCCGTTGCCGTAGCCGACCGAGCGCTGGCCGTTGTTCTCGCCGGTCCCCAGCCAGACTTCGTTCGGATTCTCCGGATCGAGGGCGACCGTGCCGACCGAATAGACCGGGTAGTCGTCGAAGATGGGCTCCCAGGTCGTGCCGCGGTTCCGGGTGCGGAAGGCGTTCCCGGACGCGACGGCGATGTACCAGGTGGCCCGGTCCTCCGGATGGATCGCCACGTCGGAGACCCGCCCCGAGCGGGCCGCCGGGCCGATGCCGCGAAGCGGCAGACCCGAGAGCAGGGCTTCGTTCACCGACGGCGCTTCGGATTGCGCGGCGGCGAGCGGGACGATGAGGACGGCTGCGGCGGCCGTGATCGGAAGGATCCGGGATCGTGAAGTCATGGTCGGGCGACGGGGCTCGGCTCCGGAGATCAGTCGGTCAGGGTGGCGACGTGGGCGGCGGCGGCGCGCGCCTGACCGTCCACGTTGTAGCCGCCCTCGAGCAGCGACACGAGGCGGCCGCCGCAGTAGTGGGCGGCCACATCCATGAGGGTCCGGGTCATCCGGGAGAAGGCGTCGTCGCTGACCTCGAAGGAGCCGAGGAGGTCGTCGCGGCGGCTGTCGAACCCGGCCGAGATCACCACGAAGTCGGGGCGGAATTGCTCCACCGCCGGGAGCAGCACCCGGTCCCACGCCGTGAGCATGTCCCGGTCGGTGGAGCCGGGGCCGAGGTGGACGTTCAGATTCGTGCCGGACCCCGCGCGCGACCCGCGCAGCGCCGGATCACCGGTGCCCGGGTAGTCGTACCAGTTGTGGGTGGAGAAGAAGAGGACCGAGGGGTCCTCGTAGAACGCGTTCTGGGTGGCGTTGCCGTGGTGGTAGTCCCAGTCCACGATGAGGACGCGGCCGTGGCCGCAGACCTGCTGGGCGTAGCGCGCCGCCACCGCGGCATTCGAGTAGAAGCAGAAGCCCTCCTCGGCGCCGGTGTTGTTCGCGTGGTGTCCGGGGGGACGGACGGCGCAGAATGCGTTGCGGAGGCGCCCCGCCGACACCTCCCGGATCGCCGCGAGCGCCCCTCCCACGGCGAGCTCCGCGACTTCGCCGGTCGTCGGGATGCGCCGGATGCGGTCCACGTGCTCCCGGGTGTGATGGGAGAGCAGCGCGGCGAGCGGGTCGGGCCAGTCCTCCACCGGGATGAGCACGTCGAGGAGCCCGGCGGCGCCGAGCGCCTCGCGGATCCTGACCAGGCGCGCCGGGGATTCGGGATGGCCACGACGGATGTTGTGGCGCAAGAAGGCCTCGCGGTACACGAGTCCGGTGCCGTTCGATGGGTTCGCGGGCATGGCGTCCAACGATATCGGAGCCTCGGGCCCGGCCACGCCCCGTCCCGCCCGCTACGCTGTGGCCGCAGCGACCCATGCCCCACCACCGCGACCACGCTTCCGGCCATGGCCATCGCCCGTGGTGGAAGTCCTTCCGGACGACCGCCGCCATCGGGTACTCGATCCGCCACTACGGCGGCGCGTGGAACGCGGCTGCCGTGAAGCGGGCCGGCGTGCGGCGGGACGACCGGGTCGTGGACATCGGGTGCGGACCGGGGGAGTCGGCTCTCCTCGCGGCGCGGGCGGCGCCGGGTGTGCGCGTCGTGGCGGTGGATCCGGCGTGGCCCTGCTGCGCGGTCACGAGGCTCCGGTCCCTCGGGCGGATCGGCTCGATCCGGGTTCGCCGCGGCGCTGCGGAGAGGCTGCCGGTAGCCGACGACTGGGCGACTCTGGTCCTCTCGGTGAACGCCTTCCACCACTGGGCGGACCCGCAACGGGGGCTCGCCGAAGCCCTTCGGATCCTGGCCCCCGGCGGTCGCCTGGTGCTCGTGGACGAGGACTTTCCCCCCGATCACCACCACACCCGGTTCCATCGCGAGCACGCCGGGACTGCGCCGCTCCACGCCGGGAGTCCCGAAGTGGCGGGGTGGCTGGCCGGGCTGGGCTTCACCGGAGTGGCGGTCGAGCCGCTCGAGGATGCGGACGGCACACCGCATCACTGCCTGATCGCCCGAACGCCGGACGCTGGTGCCGAAGGGGGGACTCGAACCCCCACGGGATAACTCCCATACGCCCCTCAAGCGCACGTGTCTACCATTCCACCACTTCGGCAAGCGGTGAGGCGAACCGGAACCTGACGGCCCGCCACGAAGCGGGAATTATAGGCGCGATCCGGGAGCGCCGGGCGGCGGGTCGTCCGATGCCGGCTCAGCTCTCCGGCTCTTCTTCCTCTTCCTCGCGTTCTTCGCTCTCGTCGTCGGCGGGTTCGAGCCCCGGGTCCGTGTCCTCGACGATCCCCGGCGCCGCCTCCGCGTCGTCCGCGGGCGCCTCGACCGGGGCGACGCCGATGTCGTCCACGACGGTGCGAGCGCTCTCGTCCGAGCCCACGTAGCCCAGCAGGAGCGAGGTCACCATGAAGGTCGCCGCGGCGCCGGCGGTGATCTTGGTCAGCAGCGTCGCCGTGCCGCGCGCCCCGAACGCAGCCTGGGTTCCGGCGCCGCCGAAGGCGCTGGCCAGATCCTGTCCCTTCCCCTGCTGGGTCAGAACCACGAGGATCAGGAAGACGCAGATCAGGATGTGGAGGAGGGTGAGGAGGATCGTCATGGGGGGGTCAGTCCTGCCGGCGGTTCCGGCTCATCCGGCGGCGCGACAGATGCTCAGGAACGATTCGGCCCGCAGGCTCGCTCCGCCCACGAGAACGCCGTCCACATTCGGCCCGGCCAGAATGGCGGCGGCATTATCCCCGTTCGCCGAGCCGCCGTAAAGGATCTGCGCCCGCGAGGCTCTCTCCTCCCCGGCGAGATCGGCGAAGCGTTGGCGCACCGAGCGGTGCATGCTCTCGGCGGTTTCCGGGGTGGCGGTGCGACCGGTGCCGATGGCCCACACCGGTTCGTAGGCGATCACCAGCGTCCCGAGGCCCGCTTCCGGCAGGCCCGCGGCTCCAGCCTCGAGCTGTCGGCCGACGACCGATTCCGCGTTGCCCGCGTCGCGCTCCGCGAGCGTTTCGCCGATGCACAGGATCGGGACCATTCCCGCGCCGAGCACCGCCTCCACCTTCCGGCGGACGGCCCGGTCGTCGTCCCCGAAGATCTGTCGCCGCTCCGAGTGCCCGGCCAGTACGTGGGAGCAGCCGGCGGCCGCGAGCATCCCGGCGGAGACGGCGCCGGTGAAGGCGCCCTCCGGTTCGGGAAAGACATCCTGGGCGACGAGCCGCAGCGGGCTTCGTCGCCTCTCGATTTCCTCCGCCGCCGGGGCGAGCGCCGGGAACGCCGGCGCCACGGCGACTTCCGCTCCGAGTTCTCCGAGTCCGGCCGAGATGGCGGCCACGAGTTCGGTCGCTTCCGCGCCGGTCAGGTGCATCTTCCAGTTGCCGATCACGAGCCGGCGCCGGACCGGTGCGGTCGCTGTCATCCCATGCCCTCCTGCCTGGGTCGGTCCGGGAGCGCCTCGACTCCCGGAAGTCGCTTGCCGGCGAGGAACGCGAGCGAGGCGCCTCCCCCGGTGGACAGGTGTCCGATGCGGTCGGCGACCCCGGCGAGTCGCACCGCCGCGGCCGAGTCTCCTCCCCCGACCACGGTCCGCGCCCCCCGGGCGGTGGCCGCCGCCGCCGCTTCCGCCACCGAGAGGGTGCCGGCGCGAAACGCCGGGTTCTCGAAGAGCCCCATCGGACCGTTCCAGACCACCGTGCCCGCAGCGCGCACCGCCGCAGCGAAGGCGGAGGCGCTGCGGGGGCCGATGTCGAGTCCCATCCTGTCGTCCGGGGTCTGCTCGACCGGGATCGCCTCGCCCGCGGGGGCGTCCGGACCGGCCGCGACCCGGTGATCGGTCGGGAGGACGATCCGGTGCCCGTCCTGGCGCAGGAGCGCTGCGGCCTCGCCGACCTGTCCGGGCTCGACCAGCGAGCGCCCCACCGGGAGATCGCGCGCGACCAGGAACGTGTAGGCCATCGCGCCCCCGATCAGCACCTCGTCGGCGTGGGAGAGCAGCGACCGGATCACCGGGAGCTTGTCGGAGACCTTGGCGCCGCCGAGAACCGCCACGAACGGTCGGGGCGGATCGCGGAACACGGCCCCCAGCGCGGCGAGTTCCTTCTCGAGGAGGGGTCCCGCCGCCGCCCGCGGGAACAGCCGGGCGCAGGCGTCCACCGAGGCGTGGGCCCGATGGACCGCGCCGAAGGCGTCGTTCGCGTACTCGTCGCCGAACGCGGCCAGGCGGGCGGCGAACTGCGGGTCGTTGGCGGTCTCGCCGGCGTGGAAGCGCAGGTTCTCGAGCAGCAGCGTCTCGCCGGGCCGGAGCGTCGGGACGCCGGGGACAGCGCCGTATCCGACGGGTTCCTCGCGGAAGCGGACCGGGGCGCCCAGCCGCTCCCCGAGCCGCGCTGCGACCGGCCGAAGGCTCATCGCCGGGACCACGCGGCCCCCCGGTCTCCCCCCATGGGACGCGACGACCACGGAAGCGCCCGCGCGATGGGCGGCGTGGATCGCCGGGATCGCGGCGCGGATCCGGGTATCGTCGGTGATCGCCCCCTTGGCGATCGGCGCGTTCAGGTCGGTCCGGAGCAGCAGCCGGCGCCCGCGCAGGTCGAGAGCATCAAGCTGCAGTTTGCGCCTGGGGGCCACCATGCGGCGCGAACCTTACCGGGTGCGCGGGCGGCCGCGAATCCCGACTGTCGTCCGTCGCGGGAAACCGCCACCGCCAGCGCCCTGACCCCCCTCGACTCCGGGCCGGCGCGAAGCCGTCGTCCGCCGCGCGTCTGCCGCATGTCTGCCGGACATCTGCCGGACATTCGGCCGATCGGGTACTCTGCCTGTCCACACATTGGACTTCGGGTTCTCCCGAGGGCGGTTCGCCGCCGGGGGAGCGAAGAGGGAACCGGGTGCGAATCCCGGACGGCCCACGCCACTGTGATCGGAAAAGCCCGACCCGGGCCGTCCCGCTCGCGGGACGGCGCCCACTCCCGGTGCGCCGGGGGGAAGGGGGGAAGGGCGGGGCGCTCGTCGCGAGCGTCCGTTCCGTGAGTCAGGAGACCTGCCCGAGGACCGGAACCTCGAAACCTCTTCGCTGGGAAGGGAGCTGGTTCGATGAGACCCACGCATTCCTGCGCTGCCGGGCGGGCGTCACGGCCCGTCCCCGACCTGCACGGCCCCGATGGCCGCGGCGGCAGGATCCACCCGACGAGGAGGGACTCCCGTGTCCACAGGAGGACCTTCCCATGATCTCCGCCCCTCGTTCGGCCCCGGCGGCTGAACCCCTCTCCCGTCGGAGCCGGCTCGCTCCGATGATCCTCGTCGTCGCCCTGCTGCCGGCGGGGTCGGCCGCCGCGCTTCCCGGCTCCGAAGCCAGTGACCGAACCGCTGCGATGACCAGCGAAAGCATGCTCTCCGTCACCGTGCGCGACGTCGCGGGCCGTCCCGCCGAAGGCGCCCTCGTCACGGCCGAAGCCACGGCGGGCGGGGGACGCGTTTCCCTCCGCTCCGACGCGGCGGGGAGTGTTTCCTTCGCTGGCCTCCCCAACGGCGTCCATCTCGTGTACGCCCGATCGCGGGAACTTTCGGCCTCGGCGCTCGAGGTCACGGTCCGGGATGGCGCCGCCCCTCCGCTCGATCTGACGCTGCGGTTCGGCGCGGTCCGCGAGGACGTCGTGGTCTCCGCCGCCCTTGCCGCGCGACGCGAGAACGATTCGGGGACGTTCGTGGACTCCCTGTCCGCGGCCTCGCTCGAGGAGCGGGGAGAGTGGTCTCTGCTCGAGGGTCTTCGGGGGGTTCCGGGAGCGCTGATCCGCCAGGATGGAGGTCCGGGACGACAGGCCTACTTGCAGATTCGCGGCCTTCCGGCCTCCTCGACGGCCGTCGTGGTGGATGGCGCGCCGCTGCGGGACACGGTTGCGCCGCAGGGAAGCGCGGTCTCCCTCCTCTCGTCCCTCGTCGGCGTGGGAGTGGATCGGGTCGAGATCCGGCGGGGAGGCGGCTCCTCGCTGTACGGCACGAGCGGGATCGGGGGCGTCTTGCAGATCGTGACCCGTTCCGACGGCGCCGCCGCCGGCTTTCGCGTGTCCGGCGGAGCGGGGACGCTGGGCCACCAGGAGGTTCGCGGCGATTGGGGGACCGGCTTCGGTCCGGGCGGCTCGCAGGGTGGCGTCGCTCTGAGCGCCGGACACCTCGGTGTCACCGAGGGCCCCGACGGCGACGACCCGTTCACGAATCGCACCGGTTTCGCCCGCGTCGGGTTCCGACCCCGGTCCTCCCTCCAGGTGACCGCTCGCGGCCTGTTGTCGAGTTCGAGCGTCGGCCTGAACGAGAGCCCCATCCCGTTCCCCGGTCCCGGCGGCGAGGTCGTGGAGGCGATTCCCGCCGCATCCTCGGTGCTGGCCGCCTACGAAGGTGGAACTCCATTCGAGTCGCTGGAGTCCGGGGGTTCGACTTTCCTGGCTTCGCAGAACGATCCCGACTCCGAGCAGCGCGCCGACTTTCGCTCCCTGCTGTTGTCCGTCGAAGGGACGGCGCCGCGCGGTTTCGCTTGGAGCGCGCGGTTCCACGGACTCTGGACGCGCCGGGAGTACGAGGACGGACCGGCGGGGCCGAGTCCGTGGGATCCCGCTTCGCTCAGCACCACCGACTACTCGGGTGGAGTCCGGGCCGTCGCGCTTCGGGGGCGCCTGACTCGCGAGGCCTTCCGGTTGACTCTGGGTGGCGAAGCGGAACGGGAGAGGGCGGAGACGACGGATCCGGTCTTCGAGGCGGACCTGGGGCAGTCGAGCGTCTCCGGATTCGCACAGGGAGAGCTCTTCGCGGGGCCGTCCTCGGTTCGGGGCGCTCTCCGGGTCCAGAGATTCGAGACCCGCGAGGCGCGACTGCATCCCGCCGAGGGCAGTCCGTGGCTGGAGACTCCGCCTCCGGTCGGCGCGGGAGCGGTCACCGGCGATCTGTCGGCGGCCATCCGCGTCGCGGAAGGGCTCCGACTCCGGGGCTCGTGGGGACGCGGCTTCCGGGCGCCGTCGCTCTACGAGCGGTTCGGAACATTCTTCTCCTCGTTCGGCTACTCGGTGTACGGCGACCCGACCCTCGACCCCGAATTCGGTTCCACGTTCGATGCCGGGCTCTCCGCCGCGTCCCGTGATGGGCGCATCGAGCTGCGGGCGGCGTACTTCTTGTCGCAGCGGCCCCAGGTCATCCGTTTCGGGGCGCTCGATGGGGCCGCGGACCCGTACGGGCGCTGGCTCGGTTACGAGAATGCCGAGGCCGGAAACGCGCGCGGGATCGAATCCGGTCTCGCGGTGGCGCTGCCGGGTCGGGTTCGGGCCCGCTTCCACTGGACCTGGACCGACGCGGACCCGCCCGAGAACGCTCCGGACGAGCTGGAGTCCGACTGGGTCATTCCTCGCCACCAGGGCGGCGCGCTCCTCTCGGGTACGCTGGCGGACCGCGTCCTCTGGAGTGCGGACCTGCATCTGACATCGACCATGGACGCTCCCCTGTTCGACCCGACCAGCTTCGAATCCCGCGTCTTCCGCTTCCCCGGGATGCGTCGGCTGGACCTGGCGGCCGGACTGGATCTGGGCGCGGGGCTGCGTCTCCGGGCGATCGTGGAGGACGCGTTCGATGACGCGGCGTTCACGAGCGGCGGGTTCCAGCCCGCGGGGCGGGTGATGCGCGCGCAGGTCGAATGGCGTCGCTGAGGACCGGAGGGAGTCGGAGACCCGACGCATGAGCATTTCGACGACCCGCGGCGACGACGGAACGACGCAGGTCGGCGCTCGCCGGGTCTCCAAGAGTTCCGTCGAGGCCGAAGTGCTCGGGGCGCTGGACGAGTTCGGCGCCGCGCTGGGGCTGGCTCGGGCGCTTTGCCCGGTTTCGGGGATCCGGGATCGGGTGGAGCATCTCCAGCGCTCCCTGTTCACGGTGGCGGCGGAGGTCGGGGCGCCCCCGGGACAGAGAGACGCGCGCGCCCGGGAGGCGCTGGCGACGCTCCTCGACGAGGTGACGGAGGAGGTCCATCGCCTCGAGAAGCGCGAGGGGATGCTCCAGGACTGGGCGCTTCCCGGGGGCCACGCCGGGGCGGCGGCGATGGACCTGGCGCGGACCGCCTGCCGCCGGGCCGAGCGCGCCCTCGTGCGGCATGCGGAGTCCGCCGGCCTTCCGTTGCTCCTCCCGCGGGCGCTCCTGAACCGGATGTCCGACCTGATCTGGCTCTACGGCCGCGTCATCGAGATGGATGCCGGAGTCCGCGGGGCGCTGCGCGGCGGCCGGGGAGGAGAGCCCGGATCCTGAGTCCGCTCCCGCCGCGCCGGGGTCAGATCCCGCGGGACTCGATGTAGCGGATCAGATCCCGGACCCGGCACGAGAAGCCCCACTCGTTGTCGTACCAGGCGAGCACCTTGAGGGCGTCCCCGTCCACGACCTTCGTGAACGGGGCATCCACGATCGAGGAGTGGGGGTTGCCCTGGAAGTCCACCGAGACGAGCGGCTCGTCGGAAACCGCGAGGACGCCCTTCAGGGGACCCTCGGCGGCTTCGGAGAATGCCGCGTTCACTTCTTCGGCGGACGCCGGGCGTTCGAGCAGCGCGGTCAGATCGGTGAGCGAGACGTTCGGAGTCGGCACCCGGACCGAGATGCCGTCGAGCCTTCCCTCGAGCTCGGGAAGGACGACCGTGACCGCGCGGGCGGCGCCAGTCGAGGTCGGGATCATGTTGACCCCGGCGGCGCGGCCGCGGCGCAGATCCCGGTGGGGGAGATCGAGGAGACGCTGGCCGTTCGTGTAGGAGTGGACCGTCGTCATGATGCCCTTGGCGAGGCCGAACCGCTCGTGGAGAACCTTGGCCACCGGCGCGAGGCAGTTCGTGGTGCAGGAGGCGTTCGAGAGGATGTGGTGGCGCTTCGGGTCGTAGCTCTCGTGGTTGACGCCCATGACGACGGTCAGGTCGGCATCCTTGCCGGGTGCGGAGATCACGACCTTGCGCGCTCCCGCCTCCAGGTGCTTCGCGGCGTTCTCGCGGGCCGTGAACAGGCCGGTGGACTCGACGGCCACGGTGACCCCGAGGTCGCTCCAGGGCAGGGCCGCCGGGTTCCGTTCGGAGAGCACGCGGGCGCGCTTCTCGCCGCCTGACCCGGTCTCGACGACCAGCTCCCCGTCCTCGACGCGCACCGCGCCGGGGAGCGTTCCGGCCACCGAGTCGTAGCGCAGCAGGTGGGCCAGCGTCTTCGCGTCGGTGAGGTCGTTTACCGCGACGACCTCGAACTCCGGGTCTTCGAGGGCTGCCCGGAAGATGTTCCGCCCGATGCGGCCGAAGCCGTTGATCCCGATACGCACGACAGCTCCTCTCGCGGCGATGGGGTCGCCGCGGGTGGCGGGATCGTAGGAGATCCACGGGAGAGCGTCAATGCGGGATGGTTGCGAGTCAGATATTAGCGGACCTCACGCAGATAATCAGAGTCATAGCACTTGACATCGTGATCCAGAACCTCTATATTCCCCCTGTCCGCCGGGAAATCGGCAGACGCGCTCACGAATCACCAACACGAAAGGAGAACCGAATGAACCAGATGACCCTGTTCACTCCGACGGTGCGGCGTCTCCTCGCCGACCCGTTCTTCGGCCCGTTCGACCTGTCGCCGGCGTTCGCCCCGGTGACGAACGGCGCCCCGTCCCGGTCGAGCTGGACGCCCCCGACGGATGTGCACGACTCCGGCGCCGAGCTCCGGATCGATCTGGAGCTGCCCGGCGTCCGGCGCGAGGACATCTCGGTCCGCGTCCACGACGGCCGCCTGACCATCGAGGGCCGCCGCGTCAACGCCGTCCTGACGCAGACCGAGGCGCCGGGCGACAGCGACGCCGCCAACCTCGAGACCCGCCCGCAGTCGCCGGAGTGGAGTCGGCGCGAGCGCTTCAGCGGCGTCTTCCGCCGGACCTTCGCTCTGCCGGACACGGTGGACGTCAGCCGCATCCACGCCGGGACGTCGAACGGCGTGCTGAGCATCGTGCTGCCCAAGCTGGAGAAGGCGCAGCCGCGCGAGATCGAAGTCCAGGTCCACTGACGGACCGCTGGCGCGCCGGCCGCATCGCCGGCGCGCCCCTCCCTCCCGGCCAGCGCCCTCGGCGCGCCGCGTGACGCGGCATCTCTCGCGCCTCGGCTGGCTGGGGAAGAATCGGGGCGCTCCCCGCCTCTCGTCCCCGCCCGGCTATGGTGGATACTGGTCCGAATGGGACCGGGAGCGCTTCGATCGGCGGGCGGAGCCATGAATCCGAATCACGGGGAGAAGCTCCGTTGAGGCCCAGCGGCGCGACCGCCGGGGCGCGCCTCTCCCATCCACCCGGCGCGGCCGAGGCCGGACACGGCTTCGGCACCGCGCCCGTCTTCCTGGCGTCGATCAGCACGATCCTCGGCGCCATCCTGTTCCTGCGGTTCGGCTACGCCGTCGGGCATGTCGGGCTGTGGGGCACGATGATGATCATCGTCATCGGGCACATGGTGACGATCCCCACCGTGCTGGCGGTCTCCGAGATCGCGACGAACCGGCGCGTCGCCGGCGGCGGTGCCTACTTCATCATCAGCCGATCGTTCGGGACCACGATCGGCGGCTCGATCGGCATCGCGCTCTACCTCTCGCAGGCGATCTCGGTCGCCTTCTATCTCGTCGCCTTCGCCGAGGCGTTCCAGCCGCTCCTCGAGTGGATCGCCGCGAGTTACGGCGTCGAGGTATCGCTCCACTGGATCCGGATCCCGGGCCTCGCAATCCTGTGCGCGCTCATGCTCACGCGGGGCGCGGGTCAGGGCGTGCGCGTCCTCTGGTACGTGTGCGGGATCCTCGCCGTCGTCATCGGCGCGATCCTGTTCGGGACCGGTCCCGAGGAGATCCGACCGGACGGCCTGAACCTGACCTCGACGATCGCGAGTCCCGATGGTTTCGGGATCGTGTTCGCCACCTGTTTCCCCGCATTCACCGGCATGATCGCCGGGTTGGGTCTCTCTGGCGACCTCAAGGATCCGAAGCGCTCCATCCCGCTGGGGACGATCGGCGCCACGTTCGCCGGGATGGCGATCTATGCGCTGGTCGCCATCAAGCTGGCTCAGAGCGCGACGCCGGAAGCGCTCGCCGAAGACCAGTTCATCATGGCCCGGATCGCGGCCTGGGGGCCTTCGGTGTACATCGGGCTCGCGGCGGCGGCCTTCTCATCCGCCCTCGGATCCATCATGGTCGCGCCGCGGACGCTGCAGGCGCTGGCGCGGGATCGCGTCCTGCCCGGCCACGGGATCAACTCGATGCTCGCAACCGGTCGAGGCGAAGCCGGGGAACCGGTCAACGCGCTCTACGTGTCCGTCGCGCTCGCCGCGTTCTTCGTGGCGCTCGGGGATATCGACTTCATCGCGCAGATCCTGAGCATGTTCTTCATGGTGACCTACGGCACGCTGTGCTCGGTCGCCTTCCTGGAGTACTTCGCGGGCAACCCCTCCTATCGGCCCACGTTCCGTTCCCGCTGGTACATCTCGCTGCTGGGCGCGGTCATGTGCGTCCTCATGATGCTCCAGATGAGCACGCTCTACGCGCTGCTCTCGATGGGCATCATGCTCCTGATCTACCTGGGTCTCAAACGGTCCCGTCGAGGCGAGCGCGATCTGTCCGCGATCCTCCAGGGGGCGATGTTCCAGCTCGTCCGCAGGCTCCAGATCATGCTCCAGAAGAACCAGGGGGAGCAGCAGGACGCAGGAGGCTGGCGCCCGTCCTTCGTCGCCCTAACCCAGTTCGGAGACCGTCGCGTGGCCCAGTTCGACCTGCTGCGCTGGATCTCGGACCGCCACGGTTTCGGGCACTTCGTGCAGCACATGGAGGGGGAGTATTCGCGTGAGACCCGCGTCCGCGCCCATGCCGAGCTCGATCGGCTGGTGAAGCGGTCGGACGTCAGCCGCTCCGGGACCTTCGTGGACACGCTGATCGCGCCGTCTTTCGAGAATGCTGTTGCCCAGGCGCTCCAGTACCCCGGCGTCTCCGGACTGCCGAACAACAGCATCCTCCTGGAGTTCGACGAGGGGCATCCGGAAGAGATCCCGCGCCTCACCAGCGCCATGCGGCTCGCCGCCTCGTCTCGATTCAACGTCGTCGTCCTCCGCTCGAGCCCGTTCCGGTTCGGGTATCGCTCCTCGATCCACGTCTGGCTCACGCCGGAGACGCTGGCCAATGCGGCGATGATGCTCATGCTGGCCTACATCGTCGTGGGACACCGTGAGTGGCGCACCGCCGAGATCCGCGTCTTCGCCTGTCTCGGCGCCGACGGCGATCAGCACGAAGCCGACCTGCTCTCGGCTCTGGTGGATCAGGGGCGCCTGCCCATCGGGAGCAAGAACATCGAGGTGCTGCCCTCCGAGTCCCAGGCCCGCATCGAAGCCGAGGTCGACCGGCGTTCGGCCGACGCCGATCTCGTGATCGCGGGTATTTCGGCGGACCGGATGCGCGACGGCGACCTCGCGGAAGTGCTCGGGAGCCTGCGCGGGGCGAACGACATCATCTTCGTCCACGCAGTGGAGGAGGTCGTCATCGACTGACCGCCCGGAGCGCCGTTCTCGCCAACGGCGCCAGGGGACACGGCTGACCGGGGGCGGCCGCGCCGGGTGGCGATCAGGCGGACAGGAACGGGTAGCGGTAGTCCTTCGGGGGCGAGAAGGTCTCCTTGACCGTCCGCATGCTGGTCCACCGCAGCAGGTTCGAGCCCGCTCCGGTCTTGTCGTTGGTCCCCGAGGCGCGGCCGCCGCCGAACGGCTGCTGGCCGATCACGGCGCCGGTGGGCTTGTCGTTGATGTAGAAGTTGCCGGCGGCGTGGCGAAGGGCCCGGTAGGCCTGCTCGCACGCGAGGCGGTCGTTCGCGAACACCGCGCCGGTGAGCCCGTACGGGGAGGTCGTTCCGCACAGCTCGAGGGTCTCGGAGTACTGGTCGTCCGGATAGAACCACACCGTCAGGACCGGCCCGAAGATCTCCTCCTGCATGAGCCGGTGCTTCGGATCCTCGGTGACGATCATCGTCGGTTCGACGAACCAGCCCCGCGAGCGGTCGGCGCCGCCGCCGACGACGACCCGGCAGGCGTCATCCTCGCGCGCGAGCGCCTGGTAGCCGGTGACCTTCTCGAACGCCCGTTCGTCGATGACGGCGCCCATGAAGTTGGAGAAGTCCGACGTGTCCCCCATCGTGATCGTCGCCGCCTGCTCGGTGAACCGATCGAGGAACTCGTCCCGCATGCTCTCCGGCAGGTAGGCCCGGGACGCCGCCGAGCACTTCTGGCCCTGGTACTCGTACGCCCCCCGGATCAGACCGGTGACCAGCGCCTGCCGGTCCGCGCTGGGATGCGCCACGACGAAGTTCTTGCCGCCGGTTTCCCCGACGATCCGCGGGTAGGCGCGGTAGTTCGCGATGTTCTCGCCCACGGTCTTCCAGATCTGCTGGAAAGTGGCGGTCGAGCCGGTGAAGTGGACGCCGGCGAGGTCCGGATGGGTCAGCGCCGGCGGCCCCAGCGTCGGGCCGTGCCCGGGAATCATGTTCACGACGCCGTCCGGCAGCCCCGCCTCGCGGTAGAGCTGCATCAGGTACCACGCCGAGAGCATCTGGGTCTCGGCGGGTTTCCAGACGACGGTGTTGCCCATGACCGCGGGAGCGAGCGGCAGATTGCCCCCGATCGCGGTGAAGTTGAACGGGCTGATGGCGAAGATGAAACCTTCGAGCGCCCGGTACTCCATCGTGTTCCACTCGGCCGAGATCGGATCTCCGACAGGCTGCTGCCGCATGAGCTGGTCGAGGAAATAGGCGTTGTAGCGGAGCATGTCCGCCAGTTCGCAGGCCGACTCGATCTCCGCCTGGTGGCACGTCTTCGACTGGCCCAGCATCGTGGCCGCGTTCATCCGCGCCCGGTGCGGCCCCACGAGGAGCTCCGCGATCCGCAGGTAGAGGCTGGCCCGCGCCCGGTGGTCGAGCTCGGACCAGGCGTTCCAGGCCGCGCCGGCGGCCTCGATGGCCTTCTCGACCAGCTCGGGCGTGGCCTCGTGATACCGCGCCAGAACCTTCTGGTGGTCGTGCGGGCAGCGCACTTCGGCGATCCGGCCGGTGCGGATCTCTTCACCGCCGATGATGACCGGGATCTCGACGATCTGCGACGACTGCCGCTCCAGCTCGGCTTCGAGCTCGGTCCGCTCGGGGCTGCCGGGCCGGTACTCGAGCACGGGCTCGTTGGCCGGGCGGGGAACGGCCTGGATTCCCTGACTCATCTAGACTCTCTCCTCTGGAAGGTTCCGGGACAGTGAAAGCGGGGAATCCTACCCGGAACGGCGGCAGCGCTGCGGTTTCATCTCCTGGCGGCGAGCCTCGGGCGCCCCATGTCGCGCCCGCGGGAGAGGCCCTCGTCCGGAGCCTGCCCGAGCGCGTCCTGCGTGCGGCGGAGCGGTTGCGGCCCTGGCTCGGGGAGACGCCGTTCGAGGAGGCTCCGGCGCTTCGGCCGGTGGCCGGACAGTCGGTCCGGTGGAAACTGGAGTGCTTCCAGGCTACCGGCTCGTTCAAGGCGCGGGGCGCGCTGAATCGCCTCCTGGCGCTCGCCGAGGAGGAAGGCCGGGGCGTCCTCGCCGATGGCGTGATCACGGCGTCCTCCGGGAACCACGGCCGGGCCACCGCCTACGCCCTGTCGCTGCTCGGCGGGCGCGGGATCGTGTATCTCCCCGCGTCGGTCGCCGATTCCAAGCGTCGGGCGCTCGAGGAGCGCTATCGCGGCGTGGTCGAACTGCGTCTCGTGGGGGAGGACGCGATCGAGGCCGAGCTGGCGGCCCGCGCCGAGGCGGACCGCACCGGCCGGCCGTTCATCTCCCCCTACAACGACCCGGAGATCATCGCCGGGCAAGGGACTGCGGGGCTCGAAATGGACCGCGCCCTCGGTGACGAGCCCCTCGATGCGGCGCTCGTCCCGGTCGGAGGCGGGGGCCTGATCGCCGGGATCGCGGGGTGGCTCGAGCGCGCCCGGCCCGGGTGCCGCATCGTCGGCTGCCAGCCGCGGGCCTCTGCCGTGATGGCGGCGTCCGTCCGCGTCGGCCGCGTGCTCGGCTCGGGCGACGAAGTCCCCTTCGAGCCGACGCTCGCCGACGGAGTGGCGGGCGGAGTGGAGCCGGGCGCGATCACGCTCGACCTCTGCCGCCGTCTGGTGGACGACTGGGTGCTCGTCGAGGAACCGGCGATCGCGGCCGCGATGCGATTCGTTCACCGGACCCGCTTTGCGGCGGTGGAAGGGTCCGCGGCGCTTCCGGTGGCCGCCCTCGGAGAACTGGACCCGGCCCCGGGTTCGGCGGCGCTGGTGCTCTCGGGCGCCGGGATCAGCGCGGCAGGCCTGCGCCTCCTCGCCGGCGACTGATCCACGCCACGGACTCGGACTCGCCCCGGGCGGCGGCGAAAAGGCGGCGCCGCGGGGCCGATGTCCTGGATCAGCTCATCAGATCAGGTCGTCTCAGGTCGTCCGCACGGCTCCGGGGTTCCGCTCGGCGACATGGGCCACCAAAGTATCGAAGAAAGCACCGAAAGGCTGTGAAGTCGCGAGAATCTCCGGGCTCTGACCGAAATCGACCTGGACGAGCACGAAGTCCTCCACGGTACCGATGGTCCACGCCGGGGGTCGGCGGCCCGACAGGGACTTCAGCCGGCGCGTGAGCAGTTCGCACCACGTCGTCCCGTGTCGCGGCGAGACGCGATCTCCCGCCACGTTGAAGATCATCACGTAACCCGTGACCAGCTCGGGCGAATGCAACTGTGCGTTGGCGACCTCGCCCATCATGTCGTCGATCCGGTTCGGCACCGTACCCCCCAGGTTCCGAAGCAGAGACTTCAGGGAGATCACCAGACGGAACTTGCCGCCGATACAACAGGCGACATCCCACTTCTTGATTCGCCCCGCTCCGGGAACGCTGGCCTCCTTGGTGACACCCTGCAGGCCGCGCCGGGTGAGTTCCTGGACGCAGTATTCCGCAAGGCAGTCAAGACGCCGGACCGACGTCGCTTTCCCTTCGGCCACGGCGATTCTGTACAGGTCTGTGACCGCGTGCTGCGCCGTTAATTCGAGAGAGTCGCTCATGATCTGGACGAGGTCGGGTTCGTTGGGAGCTCCCCGCTGTCGAGTCTCGCCGGGCTCAGGAGACCCGCCGCGTCTCGCCTGAGACGACGATCCGCAATGGCGAAGTAGCTCGGGTCCACTTCGATGCCCAATGAGTCGCGGCCGCACCGAGCGGCGGCCACCTGAGTCGACGCCGTGCCCGTGAACGGGTCAAGCACGGTGTCGCCGACGAAACTGAACATTCGAATGAGTCGCTCAGCGAGGGATACCGGGAACGGCGCCGGGTGACAGCGGGTCGAGGCACCCCCGATGTCCGACCAGATCTGCCGGAAGCACTGCTGGAAACGGACCTCGGAAAGCAGGCTGAGAGTGCGCGCTGCGAGTGTGGGCCTGCGGTACCCGCCGGGCTTTCGTTGCATCAGGATGAACTCGATGTCGTTCTTGATGACGGCATTGGGTTCATACGGTTTTCCGAGAAAGCCACCTCCGGAACCCCGCTCCACTTCGTGTGCGGCGTTGGCGATCTTGTGCCAGAAGATCGGCGCGAGGTTGTCGAAGCCGATGGCGCGACAGCGTTCCTGAATGGAGGCGTGGAGAGGCACGACGGTGTGGCGTCCATGGTTCTGTCTGCGCGAGAGACAGACATCCCCGACGACACAGACGAGCCGTCCACCGGGGACGAGAGCGTGATGGCAAACCCGCCATACGTCGTCGAGCGCGTCCAGAAACTCGGTGTAGTCCTCGATCCAGCCGAGCTGTCCCGCGGAGCGGTGGTATTCCTTGAGGGTCCAGTACGGCGGAGAGGTCACGACAAGGTGGATGGATTCCGCGGGCAGGCGCACCTGTCGAGCGTCACCCAGGAACAGACGGTGCACGGTGGGCACCGTGGCCGCTGCGGCCTCGATTTCTCTCATCGCGATCGGATCCCGGGCCATCCGCGGGAGATCCTTCGCGGGGTCTCCGAGATCACCGATCGAATCCGGCACGAAGGATTCGAGGCGAGAAGCCGGTCCATTCAGAGGAAGGTCGAGGCCGACCGGGAGCGAGGCCGGCAGGTCAACCGGCGCCACGGTGTTTCGGCCAGCGCTCACATCCCGTACTCTACCGTGCGCGAGTGGATTTCGCAGTGCGGTCCGCGCGGCGCGAACCGGGCGCGATATCCGGGGCGCGGGCTTTCCGCGGCGCTGCCTGCGTCGGGGGCTGAGGGGATATCGCAGCCGACCGGGGACAGCGGCGTCGGGCTACCGGGAATCGCCAGCGGGCGGATTCGCCCCGGGCGGCGGCGCGTGGGGAGTGTTCGTCGTGATGAGCAGCGTCGAAATCAGAACCCCGGCGATCCCGATCCAGAGCAGCGGGCCGCCCCGGAGCGCTCCACCGGAGCGGAGCACGGTCCAGAGCGCGGTCACGGTGACGGCCCCGCCGAACACGACCGGCATGACCGCGTGCGGGATGCGCGCGCCGCCGGTGAACATGGACAGGGTCAGCCCGAAGGCCCCGGCGGCGCCGAGGAGACCGGCGGCGAAGCCCCACGCCAGGGTGCTCCCGGAAAGGGGCAGGAACGAGAAGCTGTCTCCGCGGAGCCACATCCCGATGAGTCCGCCCAGGATGGCGACGAGCAGGTACGCGATCCCGATCCCCACGTACGGCTTGAACGGACTCGCGGCGGCGTCGGCGAGCCGGGCCTGTCCCAGCGTGGGGCCGTAGAGACCCCAGGCGAGCGCCGTCACCAGCGCGAAGAGGAACGGGAAGAGCGTACGCAAGGGGATGACCTCCGTCAGTTCCGATGATACGGGCCGGGCCGCGTTTCCAAACCACACCTCCGGCCCGTAATCTCTCTCGCGCGATGGCCCCACCCCTCCTCCTCCACGAGCTCGGCCCCGACGATGTCCCGGGACCGCGCGGCTTCCTTCCCGCGTACGACCCGCTGGCGCGGCTGCCCGGCGGTTTCGAGGTCTGGGATGAACTCGCGGCCGATCTGCCCGCCCGGATCGTCAACGGCCGGTTCCGACACGACATCGCGGCGATGCCGGAGCTGGATCCCTCGTCCCTCGAGGACGGCGGCGAGACGGAGCGCGCGATGCTGCTCCTGTCGCTGTTCGCGGGCGCGTTCGTCCACGGCGCCGAGTCGCCGGACGAGAGCCTCCCCCCGCCGCTGGCCCGTCCGCTCGTCGCCGTGGCGAAACGACTCGGCCGTCCCCCGATCCTTTCCCACCAGAGTCTCGTCCTCCACAACTGGAGGCGGCTCGACCCCGCGGGACCGATCGCGCTCGGCAATCTGGCCCACCTCGCGGGCGCCCACGGGAGCACCGACGAGCTGTGGTTCCTGATGACGACGGTCGCGATCGAGAGGGAAGGCGGCGCCATCCCCGCGCTCGCCGTGCGAATGGCGGAACGGGCCCGTCGCGGTGACGCGGACGGGATCATCGCCGGGCTGGAGAAGGTCGCCGGGACGATCCACGCGATCACCGAACTCGCCGACCGGACGCGGGAGCACTGCGATCCCCATGTCTTCTATCGCCGGGTGCGCCCTCCGTTCTCCGGCTGGGCCGCTCCGGGGGTGCGCGGTGACGGAATCGGCCAGACCGAGCCACTCGTCCTCGCCGGCGGGATCGCCGTGCAGAGCCCGCTCATCCAGTTATTCGACGCGCTCCTGTCGGTGCGGCACCTGCCGGCGGCGCGACCCATCCACGAGGAGATGCGCCGCTACATGAATCGCGACCATCGGCGCTTCGTCGGCGCCGTGGAGGCCGACGGGTCGGTTCGCCGGTTCGCCGCCGCGCCGTCGAGTCGGAGCGTGTGGCGCGCCTACACCGGGGTCGTGGATGAGCTGGCGCGTCTGCGGCGGGTGCATCTGCGCCTCGTCCACGACTACATCTCGGCGCACGCGGGTCCGGGTCAGGTCGCGCGCGGGGCGGGCGGAACGGACTACGGCGCGTTCCTCGGGACATCGCTCGACGGCACGGAGCAGGCCCGCTGGCGAGGCTGAGCGAGCCGCTCAGGCGAGCGTCGTGACGGCGCCCCGAGCTGCGGAGGCGACGCTGCGGGCGTACTTCGCGAGGACTCCGGTCGCGTGGCCGTTCGCGGCCGGGGGAGACGGTTGCCGGGACTCCCTCCCGGCCATGTCCACATCGAGGCGTCGGGCGTCGAGGTCGATCCGGATGCGGTCCCCGTCGCGAACCAGCGCGATCGGCCCACCCGCTGCGGCCTCGGGCGCGACGTGGCCGACCATGAAGCCGTGGGTGGCGCCGCTGAATCGCCCGTCGGTGACGAGCGCCACGCTGTCCCCGAGTCCGCGTCCGATGACGGCTGCGGTCACCCCGAGCATCTCGCGCATCCCCGGGCCGCCGCGCGGCCCCTCGTAGCGGATCACGATGACGTCCCCGGGCCGGATCCGCCCTTCCTGAACGGCGGCGAACGCCGCTTCCTCGGAGTCGAACACCCTCGCCGGACCCTGGTGGCGGGCGCGGTCGTGTCCGGCGAGCTTCAGGACGCAACCCTCCGGCGCGAGGGAGCCGGTCAGGATCGCGAGCCCGCCGCGGCGCTTCACCGGCGCGCTCGCCGGGCGGATCACTTCCTGGTCGGGGGCCTCGGCCGCGGCTTCGGAGAGCTGCCTCAGGGAAGCGCCCGAGACCGTGGGCGTGTCCTCGAGCAGGCCCAGTTCGAAGAGTCGCGCCGCCAGGAGGCGCATCCCCCCGGCCGCCTCCATGTCGGGGGCGGTGAAGCGTCCGCCGGGTTTCAGGTCGGTGAGCACCGGGGCGCGCGCCGAGACCCGGTCCAGGTCGTCGAGGGTGAGCGTCGCTCCCGCTTCGTGCGCGATGGCGAGGAGATGGAGCACGGCGTTCGTGGAGCCCGCCGTCGCGGACACCGACGTCCAGGCGTTCAGCAGCGCCTCGCGGGTCAGGAACTCCCGGGCCGTGCGTCCTTCCCGCAGCAATCCCATGACCCGCTCGCCGACCTTTCTCGCCGCGCCGCGCTTTCTCGGATCGGTCGCCGGGATCTCGTTTCCGACCATCGGCGAGATCCCGAGGAACGCGGTCGCGACCGACATCGTGTTCGCGGTGAACTGTCCGCCGCAGGCGCCGGCGCCCGGACACGCCGCCCCTTCGATCTCCTGCAGCGCCGCGTCATCCATGGTTCCGGCGGCGTGGGCGCCCACCGCCTCGAACACATCCTGGATCGTCACCGCGCGGCCGCGGAACGTCCCGGCCGCGATGGAGCCGCCGTAGAGCATCAGCGAGGGCAGATCGAGTCGCGCGAGCGCCATGACCGTTCCGGGGATCGTCTTGTCGCACCCGGAGATGGCGACCACGCCGTCGAAGAGATGCCCCCGGGTCACGAGTTCGATCGAGTCGGCCACGACTTCGCGCGAGACGAGCGAGGCGCGCATGCCCGACGACCCCATCGCGATCCCGTCGGTCACGACGATCGTGTTGAACTCGAGCGGTACGCCGCCGGCCGCGCGGATCCCGGCCTTGACCTCGGTCGCGAGCTCGCGCAAGTGGCTGTTGCAGGGCGTGATCTCGGTCCAGGTGTTCGCCACCCCGATCAGCGGGCGGTCGAAGTCCTCGTCGGTCAGGCCCACGGCCCGCCACATGGCGCGCGCCGGGGCGCGGCTCGGTCCCCTCTTGATCTCGTCGCTGCGCATCGTGTTCGCCTCCCCGCGTCCCCGGTTCGACGGGCGGCCGCGGGGCTCTACTCTCTCACGGTGTGCCGATCCCGCCCCGCTTCGTGATCTTCGGGGCGGGGGCCACCGGGAGCGTCTTCGCCGCCCGCCTCGCCGTCCAGAACCCGGTCGCGGTGGTGGCGCGAGGGGAGCGGCTGGCCCGGATTCGGCGTGACGGGATCCGCGTCGTCGGGGCCACCGAGGCGGTGTCCCGGCTGCGGGCCGAGCGAGACGCCGCCGCGGTCGCGGACTTCCGGCCCGATTTCGTGCTCCTCAGCGTCAAGGCGCGCGACACCGCGCTCGCCGCGCGCGCGCTCGGGCCCCTCGGACGACGCCCGGTGCGGGTCTCGCTCCAGAACGGGCTCGGCAACGAGGAGATGCTGGCGGACGGGGGCTTCCCCGTCATCGGAGCGGTCTCGAACAACGGCGCGACGCTGGGTCCCGACGGCGTCGTGTTCCACGCCGGTCTCGGCGAGGTGACGCTCGGCGCCTTCTCGGAGGCGCCCGCCGGTTCGGCGGCGCGGCTCGCTGCCTGCCTCGGGGAGGCGGGCTTCCCGGTGAGACAGGCGCCGGACATCCGGAAGCCGCTCTGGGACAAGGCGGTTCTGAATGCCGCCGTGAACCCGGTCACCGCCCTGCTCGGCCTGCGGACCGGGGAACTCCTCGAGCGCCCCGGCGCGTGGCGCGTCGTCGCGCGGGTGGCGTCGGAGGCGGTGCGGGTCGCTCGCGCCGAGGGGATTGCCGCGACCGAGACCGAGGCGCTCGATCTCATTCGCACCGTGGCCCGGGCGACCCGCGGGAACCGCTCCAGCATGTTGCAGGATCTCGAACGGGGCGCCCCCACCGAGATCGCGGCGATCAACGGAGTGGTCGTCGAGCGAGCCGATCACCACGGCATCCGGGCGCCGTGGAACCGACTGATGCTCCGGCTCGTGCGCGCCCGGGAGCGGGAGGCCTCCGCGGCGCGGAATCAGTCCCGGGCGATGGGCCGGGCGGAGTCGGAGCACCACTCCGACCAGGATCCCGAATAGACCGCCACGTCCGGGACTCCGGCGAGCTCGAGCGCCAGCGCGTTGTGGGCGGCGGTGATCCCCGACCCGCAATAGCAGACCACCGGGCGCCCCTCCCGCTCGGAGAGCGCCGGGCGGACCCGCCGGCGGATCTCGCTGGCCGCGAGGAACCTTCCGTCCGGCCCGAGGTTCCGCCGCCAGAAGTGGTTTCTCGCCCCCGGAATCCGCCCGGCCACCGGGTCGATCGGCTCGCTCTCTCCGCGGAATCGCTCCGGTTCCCGGGCGTCGAGGAGGAGGTGGCTCCCGGCGGCGAGTTCCGATTCCACCTCGGCGAGGTCCACCGCCATGCCGGCGACCGGCCGGGGGACGAAACGGGTGGGGGCCCGGGTCTCGTTTCCGGCCGCCAGCCCGCCACCGGCGGCCGTCCACGCCGCGAGTCCTCCGTCCAGGACCGCGGCCAGTTCGTGTCCGAGCTGCCGAAGCGACCACCACAGCCGGGCGGCGAACATCCCCGAAGCGTCGTCGCAGGTCACGACGCGCGTCTCGCCGTCGATCCCGAGGCGGCCGAGCGTCTCGGCCAGATCTGCCGGGGAGGGCAGGGGATGGCGTCCGTTCGCGCCGGTCTTCGGGGCGGAGAGGTCCTGCTCCATGTCGGCGAACACGGCGCCGGGGATGTGTCCCTCCAGATAGCGAGCCCGGCCCCACGAGGGGTCGAACAGGTTGCACCGGACGTCCACCACGATGAGATCCGGATCGCCTGCCGCGAACTGGCGGCGCAGATCCTGGGCGGAGACGAGAGGACCGAACGGGGACATCGGCCGGAGAGGGTACGCCGCCCCGGCGATGAGCGCTGCCTGCCGGGGACCGGAGCGGGGAGGCCCTTCCGGATGACGCTCCCGAAACCGATCGGGGCCGTTCGAATCAGCCCCTGTCGGTGAAGGCGAGCGGACCGAAGGACGGGGCGCATCGGGGACGGGCCCGTCTCGTCGCCGCCGCAGCCGGCCGGCTACAGCGCGTCGAACGCGAGGATGACCGGAGGCGGCCACGCGAGGAGGAAGCCCCGCGGATCCTCGGTGGCCGCCGCGGTCATGTCGGGCGTCCCGAGCGAGACGTAGCGACGGGTGGCTCTGAAGAAACGCTTCAGGATGGTGGTCTTGCTCGCTTGCCGCGGGCCGGTCAGACGGACGGCGGGCAACTCGTCGGCGGCGCGAAGGAGCACCGGTTCCAGGGAGCGGACGAAGCAATGCCTGGAATCGTGCATTCCGAATGCATGATCGTCACCAGCCCGGACTTCTCGTGGTGACTTCCGGTTCGCCTCCGAGCGATCTCGGCGCGTCACCGGGGCTCAAGGAGCGGCAGCGCGGTCGCGCGCGAATCCAGGGTTGGGGGACGCGGTGGATCTGCGACCCCGGGATCGCCGGGTCGGTCCGGCCGACCGCCGCCGCTCAGTTCCCGCCGGCGGCGTCCTCGCCGGGCTCCTTCAGCCGCACCGCCCACAGGCCGCTGTTGAAGTCGGCGAGGAAGATGGTCCCCTTGTGCGGTTGTGGCCCCCAGGTGAATGCGGCATTCGCGAGAAAGCCCTCGTTGTCCTCGGGGAAGAAGCGGGCGATCTCCCGTTCCTGCCGGTAGAGATCTCCGATCAGCTCCCCGCTCACGTCCACCACCCGGAGGCCGGCGTCGTAGTAGCCCACGTACATGATCTCTTCCTCCCAGTCCACCCACAGGTTGTGCGGGCCGGAGTCGGCGAGCTGGAACCGCGCGATTTCCTCCGGGGCCGCGGGATCGGTGAAGTCCACGAAGTGGAGCCAGCCCTTCGCCCGCGACGGGATGCCCTCTTCCCAGAGGATGCCTCCGGCGTCCGGCCGGCGCGGGTTGAGATGGAACGCCTCATCCCCGCCGATCACGTAGAGCTTGCCGGTGGATGGGCTCCGGAACGGCCATACGGCGTGGTTCCAGCCCGTGATCTGCGGGAAGCGTCCCATCTCGACCGGCGTGTTCGGGCTGCCGCCCATCCCGCCGCCTCCGACATCCACCATGATGAGTCCGTCGGTGCGTCCCGCCTGGTAGGCGATCCCGTCCCGAACCCACACATCGTGGACCGAGCGCCCGGGTGAATCCGTCTCGTAGCGCGAGACGCGGAACGGATTCCGCGGATCCTCGATGTTGATCACGTCCCAGCGGCGCCCGTTGTTGACCGCGTACACGTGGTTGTTGTCGAGGAACACGTTGTGGACGCCGCCGGTCAGCCCCTGATCGAAGGATGCGAGGATCTCGACCTCCTGCGGGTTCGTGCAGTCGAGCAGCACGACGCCGTTCCGGCGGTTCGAAGCGCCCTCGCGACTGATCGCGCACACCGTCCCGTCTTCCGAGACCTTGACGTCGTTCACCGTCCGGGCGTCCACCTGCACCGTGTCGATGAGTTCCATGTTCCGGGGGTCGGTGACGTCGTAGAAGTAGGCGTGGCCCTCGGCGTTCCAGGTTCCGTGGACCGCGTAGTCGCGCCCGTCCACGCCCTCCCAGACCCACAGATCACCCGTGACGCGGTCCGACACCCGCGCGTGGCCCAGGAACTCGACCTCCCGCTTCACGTTTCGCGGAACGACCCGCACGCTGCGGCGCGCGACGCGGTCCCCGCTCATCGCGACCACGGTGTACACCCCGGGCTGTTCGGCGACGAACCGGCCGTCCGGCAGGATCTGCGCCGGGGCGCCCGCGGCGAGCGACTCCGGCCGGAACGCGTCCGGCCGGGATTCCACGGCGAACCGCACCCGCGGTCCCCGGACCGCGTCCCCGTCCGCGTCCTCGGTCCGGGCGTCGAAGCGGATCACGTCCCCCACCCGCACTTCGTTCTCGGTGGGGGCGTCAAGGACGACGCGGGCGGTCGGGTTCGGGAGAACCTCCACCGCGTGGTAGATCGTCATCTCGCCGCTCATCGCAGCGACTTCGACGCGGCCTTCGGCGAGGAAGGAGACCAGGCCGAACTCGTCCGAGACCGCGAGGCCGGGGTCGCTTGTCCCGTAGGCGGCCGGGATGCCGCGCTGTACCTCGCCGGCGGCGTCCTCGCCCGCCAGCGAGAACCGGACCTCGGTCCCGACCCACGCCCGGGGCGGGGCGCCCTCGAAGAAGATCGTGGCCAGCGGCGGGTCGTTCACCACGACCGTGATCTCGGCCCGGAGGCCGGGGTCGGAGCGGCTGTAGTAGTCCCAGTTCCCGTCGAAGGCCTGATCGGGGAGCAGCGCCGTCACCTCGTGCTCGCCCGGCCGGTTCGCCGACACGAACCCGGCGGGCGTGACCGTGAGCGCGAGCCGGTTCCCCGAAAAGAAGACGACCTGCGCCCCGTCCACCGGCTCGCCGCCGGCGTCCAGCACGGCTGCGGCGAGCTGCGCGGTCTCGCCTACGTCCAGCTCGAGCGATGCGGGCTCGATCGCGATGGACGCCGGCTGGGCGGCTGCGACAGCGGGGAACAGGAGCGCCGCGAGCACGGCGCTGAAGCGGGGTCTCGATGCGGAACGACGGGTCATCGGAACAGCTCCTCCAGTGGAGGCAAAGTTAGCAGGATGTCCGGAATTCGGCCCGCCTCCCGTAGGATTCCCCTTTCCGGACGCTGGCACCCTTGACATTCGAAGCCCTCTGGCCGCTCGCCCTCCTCCCGCTGCTCGCGGTCGTGGTGCTGGCTGCGCGCCGCTCCGATCTCCGCTGGCCGGCGCTGCGCCTGCGCGCTTCGCTCGCTCTGCGCCTGCTCGCGGCCGGCCTGCTCCTTCTCGCGCTGTGCCGGCCGGTCGTGCGGCCGGGCTCCGGCGAGGTCTCGGTGGCGTTCGTGGTGGACGTCTCGCGCAGCGTCGCGGGCGGCTCGATCCAGGATGCGGTGGAGTGGTCGCGGGCGACGGCGCGCGGCGTCGGCGCCGCGGACGCCCACTTCGTCGCCTTCGCCGACCGGCCGGTCGCGGTGGAACAGGCGGAGGATCTTCTCGGAGTGCAGGTGTTCGACGGCGCGGCTTCCAGCGGGCTGCCTCCGGAGGGCGCTCTCGACCAGGCGAAGACGAACATCGAGGCGGCGCTCCGGCACGCGGCGACCATGTTCCCTCCCGACCGGCTGAAGCGGGTCGTCCTGTTCACCGATGGTCGGGAGACCGAAGGAGATGCCGCGTCGGCCATCTCGTATCTCCGGGAAGCCGGAATCCGCGTCTTCCCGGCCCCGTCGGAGGTCCGGACCGACGGCGGCGGCTTCGTCTCCGGCGTCGCGCTTCCCGACGATGTCCGGGCCGGACAGATGACTCTCGTCGAGGTCGAGGTGTTCTCGGCTGCGGGCGGACCCGCCGAGGTGCGGGTGCTCGCCGGGCCCGCCGACTCCGCCGAGCGCGAGGAGCACGCGGCGGTCCGCGTGGAGCTGCCGCCGGGGGCTTCCACGGTGCCGGTGCCGGTGCGGATCGAGAACGAGGGCATGACGGTCGTGGAAGCGGAGATCGGCGTGGCCGGGGACCGCCTCGAGGGGAACGACCGGCGGGCGGCCTCGGTGGCGGTCGGGGCGGCCGCCCGGATCCTCTACGTGGAAGGGCGCCCCGAGAGCGCCTCCTATCTCCGCGACGCCCTCGAATCCGAGGGCGTCTCGGTCCAGGTCGCTCCGCCGACCGCGCTCGGGGTGGTGGATCTGAACGACTGGGACGCGGTCGTCCTGAGCGATGTGTCCCCGGAGCGGCTTCCCGAGCCGACCATGCGTCGGATCGCCAGCTACGTGCGAGACGACGGGGGCGGGCTGGTGTTCGCCGCCGGGGAGTCGAGTTACGGCGAGGACGGATACTCCGAGTCCGTGCTCGAAGAGGCGCTCCCGGTGGACTTCCAGATCGAGGAGAAGTGGAAGGACCTCTCCCTCATCATCGTCCTCGACAAGTCCTACAGCATGTACGGGCGCAAGATCGCCCTCGCCAAGGAAGCCACCAAGGCGGCGCTGGATCTGCTCGAGGACACGCACCGCTTCGGCGTCGTGACCTTCGACTGGAATCCCTACACCACGATCCCGCTCCAGATCGTCTCGGACCGGGAGTGGATCAAGGAGGGGATCAGCCGGATCCAGGCGAGCGCCCAGACGAACATCTATCCGGCGCTGGAGCGCGCCTACGAACAGCTCGCGGAGAGTCCGTCCAAGGTGAAGCACGTGATCCTGCTTTCCGACGGCAAGACCTATCCCGACGACTACGAGGAACTCGTCTCCCGGATGGAGGAGGACGAGATCACGATCTCGACGGTCGCGGTGGGCGAGGAGGCCGACCGGGAACTTCTCGCCGGCATCGCCGAATGGGGCGACGGGCGCAGCTACTTCATCCGCGACGCCGCCCGGGTCCAGCAGATCTTCGTGGAGGAGACCCAGATCGCGCTCGACGCCACCCTGGTCGAGGAGCCGTTCCACCCCGTCGTGCGGCAGCGGGCGCGGGTGCTGGACGGGCTCGACTTCGATGTCGCCCCCGAGCTGAAGGGCTTCGTCGCCACGATGGCGAAGGACACCGCCGAGGTGCTGCTCGAGGGGCCGGACGAGGAGCCGCTCCTCGCCCGCTGGCAGTACGGGCTGGGGCGGGCGTCCATGTTCACCTCGGACTGCAAGAACCGCTGGGCGGCGGACTGGGTCGAGTGGGACGGCTATGGGAAGTTCTGGACCCAGGTCGTCCGGGACGCCATGCGCCGGGGGGCCGGCGCCGACATCGAGTTCGCCGTGGAACGCCGCGGCAGCTCGGCCGACGTCACCCTGTCGCTGATCCGGGAGGACGGCAGCTTCCCCACCGGCGTCGAACCGGAGCTCGAGGTCCGCTACAGCGGGCTGGTGGGGCGCACGGCCCTGCGCCAGACCGGCCCCGGCCGGTACGAGACCGAGATCCCGCTCGACCTGCCCCCGGGGGCGGCCGCCGAGTTCCGCATCCTCGACGACTCGCTCCCCGAGGATCTGACCCGGGATGGGGAGCTGGAGCGGGCGATCCACCTCAGTTACCCCGACGAATACCGGTTCCTGCCGCCGGACGACGAGGCGCTGGCCCTGCTTGCCGCCGAGACCGGAGGCGTCGTCGCTCCGACGCGCGGTCAGGTGCTCGCCGCCGGCGGGGACCGCGTGATCCGCTCCCGACCTCTGTGGCCGCTGCTGGCGCTGCTGGCGTTGATCGCCTACCTGCTCGATCTGTCGGTGCGGCGCACACCGTGGGTCTGGACCCGGCTCGCCCGGCTCGCCTCGACCCGCTTCCGCCCCGCGTAGCCGCGCGCATCCGTCGGCCGACTTCGGCCGGCCGGCAGCCGCCGGAGTGGTGTGTCTTGCGCTATGGTCCCGTCATGGCCCTCGACGCTTCTCGGCCCGAGGTGGAGCCGCTCGATGCCGTCGCCACGAAGGCCGACATCGCGGCTCTCGAAGCGCGGCTCCAGCGCTCGGTCATCGGCCTCGCGATCACGGTCGTCGCCGTCGGCATCACCGTCGGAGGAACCGCGGTCGGCTTCATCGTGGCCGGGCAGGGGCAGAACCGCGAGGACCTGCGGGCGTACCAGCAGACGGCAGCCGAGGAGCGCAGGGCCATCCAGGAGGCTGCGGCCGAGGATCGCCGGAGGTTCCAGGAGGCTGCGGCCGAGGATCGACGGAGGTTCCAGGAGCTCGCAGCCGAGGATCGTCGGATCATCCAGGCCGCCATCGTCAGGCTCACGGACCGGGTCACCCGCAACGAGGAGCGCATCGAGGGCTGCAGCCCGGATCCGCTGTCGCACCCCCCGTGAGTCCCCGCCGGCCGGCGCCGGCGCTCAGCGGTCGCGCCAGGGGCGGAACCCGGACGCGATCGTGAGGAGCTGCATGTTCTCGGTTCCCTCGTAGATCGTCCCGGCCTTCGCATCCCGCCACAGCTTCTCGGCGAGGCAGTCGGTCGTGTAACCGGTTCCGCCGTGGATCTCGATCCCGAGCGAGGTCACGCGTTCGGCCATTCGCTGCGCCGTCAGCTTGGCGATCGCGGCGGCGTGACGGAGGTCACTGCCCTGATCCGCCAGTCGCGCGGCGTTCCAGGTCGCGAGCCGCGCGGTCTCGACCCTTGCGGCGGCGTCGGCGAGGGCGAAGGCGACCGCCTGTCGCGTGCGGATCGGCCGCCCGAACGTGCGCCTCTCGGCCGCGTAGCCGGCGGCGAGGTCCAGCGCCGCCTGCCCGATCCCGACGAGTTGAGCCGCGATGCCGATGCGCCCCTCGTTCAGGAGCGCCATCGCGAGGCGGCGCCCCCCGCCGACCGGCCCCAGCACGTCGGGCGCGGGGACGAAGCAGTCGGTCAGGAACAGCGGGGTCGTGCTCGACGCCTTGAGCCCGACCTTGCTCTCGGGCGGTCCCACTTCGAGACCGGGATTCTCCCGCTCCACGAGGAACGCGGTGATCCCCTCGGGCGCCCGCGCGAACACGAGGAAGAGCCCTGCCTCGCGGCCCCCGGAAACCCAGGCCTTCGACCCGTCGAGCCGAAACCCGCCCGGGACGGCTCGGGCGGCGGTCGAGAGGGCGAAGGCGTCGCTCCCGGCGTGGGCTTCCGAGAGGGAGAACGCTCCGATCCGCCCGTTCGCCAGCCCTGGCAGAAAACGCGTCCGCTGTTCATCGGCGCCGAACCGGTCCACGGCCACGGTGATCAGCGTGTTGTGCACATCCACGAGCAGCGCCACCGAGGCGTCGGCGCGGGCGAGCGCCTCCACGGTCAGCACGACCCCGAACAGGCCCAGGCCGAGGCCGCCGTGCTCCTCGGGCGCCGAGAGGCCGAAGAATCCGTTCTCCGCGAGGGCGCCGAGCAGGTCGTCGGGGATGCGACCGGCGGCCTCCATCGCCCGGGAGCGGGGCGCCACTTCGCGGGCGCCGAACTCGGAGACGGCCGCGAAGTGAAGCCGCTCCTCGGCGCCGAGGACGCTCAGCGGAGCGGGGCGCCCGTCCCGGGGGACCGGAGTCCGCGGGGCTACCGGATCCTCGAAGGCCTGAACGGACACGGGCGATGCGGGAGGGCCGGCCGCTTCGGAACGGCGCGGGACGACGGCGCCATCCGCCCGCGGGTCAGTACTCGGCGAGTCGGGTGAAGGCTTCGAGCAGATCCTCCGGCTGCGGGAGGATGGCGCGCTCGAGGCCGGGACAATAGGCAACCCAGGTGTCCTTCGCGGCCACTCGTCGCACCGGGGCGTCGAGGTCCTCGAAGAGTTCGTCCGCGATCCGCGCCGCGATCTCGGCGCCGTAGCCGAAGCTGCGGGTGTCCTCGTAGGCGACGAGGACCCGGTTCGTGCGACGGACGCTCTCGGAGACAGCATCCCAGTCGTAGGGTGCGAGCGAACGCAGGTCGAGGATCTCGACCGAGATCCCCTCGGCGGCGGCTCGCTTCGCCGCGAGCTCCGCCCGATGGACCAGGGCGCCGTAGGTCACCACGGTGAGATCCTCGCCGCGCCGGACGGTCCGCGCCTTCCCCAACGGGATCATGTAGTCCGGTCCGGGGTCGGGGCTCTTGTTGTAGGTCTGCCGGTAGAGGTGCTTGTGCTCGAGGAAGAGCACCGGGTCGTCGCAGCGGATCGCGGTCCGCAGGAGCCCGGCGGCGTCGAGGGCGGTCGCGGGCATGACGACCCGGAGGCCGGGGAGATGGGTGAACAGCACTTCGGCGGACTGGCTGTGGTACGGGCCCCCGCCGGTCACGTAGCCGCCGACCGGCACCCGGATCACGACCGGGGCGGAATACGCCCCGTTGGAGCGCCAGCGCAGGCTGGCCAGCTCGTTTCGGAGCTGCATGTACGCGGGCCAGAAGTAATCGAGAAACTGGACCTCGGCGACGGGCCGCAGCCCCCGGGTCGCCATCCCGGTGCCGACTCCCACGATCGTGGCCTCCGCGAGCGGACTGTTGAACACGCGCTCGGAACCGAATTCGCGCTGGAGCCCGTGGGTGACCTTGAACACCCCGCCCTTGCCCTTGACTTCCCGCAGGTTCTCCTCGCGGCTGGCGTCGGCCACATCCTGACCGAACAGGAGGATGCGGTGGTCCCGGGCCATCTCCGTCCGAAGCGTGGAGCGGATCAGGTCCACCATCGTGCCCGGCTTCGCCCCTTCGGCGAACCGGGGAACCGTCTCGAAGTCCGGGGAGCACGGGTCCACATCCTCGCTGTAGAGGTGGTCGAAGACCGACTCCGGGGCCGCCCACGGCATCGCGAGGGCCTCGGCGGCGGCGTTCGCGACCTCGGTCTGGGTGCGGTGTCCGAGCGCGTCCAGCTCCTCCCGGCTCGCGGCCCCGGATGCGGTCAACCGGTCCCGGAGGCGCAGCACCGGATCGCGGGCGCGCTCCCCTTCCAGCTCGGCCGCCGTCTTGTAGTCGCGGTCGTCGTCGGAGAGCGAGTGGGACTCGTAGCGGACCACCCGGGCGCGGACGAGCGCCGGGCCTTCGCCGGCCCGGACGTGATCGAAGGCCTCGGAGAGCGTCCGCCACGATTCCTCGTAGTCACATCCGTCACACTCGAGAACCTTCAGATCGGGGAAGTTCTCGACGAGCGAAGCGATGTTCCCTCCAGCGGTCTGATGCTCCACGGGGACCGAGATCGCGTAGCCGTTGTCCTCGATGAGGAAGAGCACCGGGAGCCGCCGCAGGCACGCGCTGTTGAGCGCCTCCCAGAACTCCCCCTCGCTCGTCGAGCCATCGCCGCCGCAGACGAGAACGATCCCGTCGGACGCCGCCGGCAGCCCCGGGATGCGGCGGCGAACCAGGTACCGCTGCGCGTGCGCCACGCCGACGGCGCTCAGGAACTGGGTTCCGACGCAGCTCGAGTGGATGGCGAGACCGAGGGACCGCTTCGAGAAATGGGACGGCATCTGCCGTCCGCCGCCCGCCGGCTCGGCCGCCGCCCCCCAGGCGCTCGCGAGCTGCTCCCTGGGCGTCATCCCCAGCCGGGTCGCGAGCGCCCGGTCGCGGTAGTAGGCGAAGATCCAGTCGTCGTCCGGCCGGATCAGTGCGGCGGCGGCGGCCGTCACCGCCTCGTGGCCGATGCTGCTGATCTGGAAGAACGCCCGGTTCTGGCGCTTCAGCGCGATCTCGCGAAGGTCCACCTCGCGGGAGGCCAGCATGGCCCGGTAGGCATCCTTCAGATGCTCGGCGGAGAGCTGCGGGAGGTCGTCCTGATCGCCGTCCTGTTCGGGGACGACTGTATCCCGTCCGTTGTTCTCGCCCTGCCGCGGGTTCCCGTTCACCCGCCCGGGAAGGCGGGGTTCATCGGGCTCCCCGCCTGCGCCTCCGTCGGAATCGGGGGCGCGCGGGAGCATCCGGCTCGTCATGACGGCGGGAGGGGCGGCGTAAGGGGCAGGGGAAGGATCCGACCCTCGCTCGGCTGACTCAGGCCTGGCCGGAGGATGGGGCCACCATGACGGAAACGGCGAAGGAGGAAACCACGGGAAGCACGCTCCGAAAGAGCGGAGCGAATTCTAGCAAACCCGTCGCGCGCGCGATCGCGCTGCTCGCGGGGAGGACTCCACCCCCCGCGCGGGGCCGGTAGAATGGCGATCCGAGGGGTTCCGATCCGCCGGCCCTCCGACCATGACCGAGCCTGCGACCGAATCCGATCTCGGCAGCGTCTTCGTCTCGAACTACCCGCCGTATTCCCGGTGGACGCCGGAGGAGACGCCGGCGCTCGATGACGTTCTTGCGCAGTCCGCCGGGCCGGCGCCGCCGGATCTGGGGCTCTATCTCCACATCCCGTTCTGCCGGAAACGGTGCAAGTTCTGCTATTTCCGCGTCTATACCGACCGGAATGGCCAGGAGGTCCGGCAGTACCTGGACGCTCTCGCCCGGGAGGTCGAGCTCTACGCCGCGCAGCCGCTGCTCGCCGGCCGGGCCCTCGATTTCGTCTATTTCGGCGGGGGCACCCCGTCGTTCATCAGCCCGAAGCAGTTGCTGGGGCTCGTCGTCCGCCTGAAGGACGCCCTTCCCTGGGCTGGCGTGGACGAGGTCGCCTTCGAGTGCGAGCCCGGCACGCTGACCGAGGCCAAGGTGAGGGCGATCCGGGAGATCGGCGTCACCCGCCTCAGCCTCGGTCTCGAAAACATGGACGACGGGATCCTGCGGGAGAACGGTCGGGCGCACACCACCCGCGAGATCCACCGGTGCATCCCGTGGGTCCGGGATGCCGGGTTCCAGCAGGTCAACGTGGACCTCATCGCCGGCATGCTGGGCGAGACGTGGGAGCTGTGGCGGAAGACGGTGGACGAGACGATCGCGCTCGACGCCGACAGCATCACCGTGTACCAGATGGAGCTTCCCTACAACACGGTGTACGCGAAGCGCATCCTTGAGAACGGGGGGGAGAACAGCGGGGGAGACGCGCCGCTGTTCGCGAGCTGGCAGACGCGGCGCGACTGGCACGCGTACGCGTTCGAGCGCTTCGCCGCCGCCGGCTACGAGCCCTCGAGCGCCTACACCGTGAAGAAGAAGGGCCGCGGCGCCCGCTTCGTCTATCGGGACGCTCTCTGGCGGGGCGCCGACATGATCGCCGCCGGAGTCTCCTCCTTCGGACATCTGCGGGGGGTCCACTACCAGAACTCGTCATCCTGGGACGCCTGGCTCGAGGCCGTGAGCCGCGGCGCCTTTCCGGTCCAGCGCGCGTTCCGGACCTCGGCGAAGGAGCGCCTGATCCGGGAGACGATCCTCCAGCTCAAGCTCGGACACCTCGACCCGGGCTATTTCCGGGACAAATTCGGCGTCGAGCTGCAGGACGAGTTCGATGCTGCCTTCACGCGCCTCGAGCGGGACCGCATGCTGACCCTCGACCGCGAGGCGATTCGGCTCACGCCGCAGGGCCTGTTGCGGGTGGATTCGCTGCTCCCCGAGTTCTACGAGCCCGAGCATCGGGAACTCGCCACGGCCTGACCCCGGATCGCGGGCCGGAACGATGTTCCCCGAGCCGCTCGATGTCCTCGTCGCCGGCGGGGGCCCGGCGGGGAGCACCGCGGCCTCGCTGGTGGCGCGGAGGGGCTACCGCGTCGGCCTCCTGGAGCGGGAGCGGCGTCCCCGGTTCAAGGTCGGCGAGTCGCTCGTGCCGCACACCTGGGACACCTTCGATCGGCTCGGACTCGTGGGGCGGCTGAAGCGGAGCCACTTCCAGAAGAAGCACAGCGTTCAGTTCTTCAGCTCGTCCGGCCGCGGCTCCGCGCCCTTCTACTTCTCCGAAACCGATCCGCACGAGCGGTCCACCACCTGGCAGGTGCGACGGAGCGAATTCGACGCCCTGCTGCTCGAGGGCGCCGAGGAGAACGGCGTGCGGGTGCAGCGGGGTGTCCAGGTCCAGGACGTGCTCTTCGACGGGGATCGCGCGGTCGGCGTCCGGGCGCGGGCTCGGTCGGGCGCGGCGGTGGAAATCCCGGCGCGAGTCGTCGTGGACGCGACCGGCCGCCGGGCCCTGATTGCCCGGCGTCTGGGCCTGCTCGTTTCCGAGCCATACCTCCGCAAGGTCTCCATCTTCAGCCACTTCCGGGGCGCGCGGCGCGACGACGGGAAGGACGAGGGGGCGACCCTGATCCTCCGCACTCGACGCGGCGACGCCTGGTTCTGGGTCATCCCTCTCGCCGGCGATGTCGTGAGCGTCGGGGTCGTGGGCGAGCTGGACCGCCTGGCCGGCCCCGGCGGCGATGCCCAGACCCGGTTCGAGATGGCCATCCGGGATTGCCCTCCCCTCGAGGAGCGGCTGGCGGGCGCCGAGCAGGTGATGCCGGTCCGGGTGGCGCAGGATTTCTCGTACTGCGCGGAGCGGATCGCGGGTCCGGGCTGGGTGCTCGTCGGCGACGCCTTCGCCTTTCTCGATCCCATCTACTCGACCGGCGTCCTGCTCGCGCTTCGGTCCGGCGAGGGGGCGGCCGACTCGATCTGCCACGGCCTCGCGGCCGGAGATCTGAGCGGCGAGGCGCTCGGCGCCTTCGCGGGCGACTTCATCGCCGGGATGCGGGCCTTCCGCAAGATGGTGTACGCCTTCTACGATCGCGACTTCAACTTCGCCGACTTCCTGAAGGCGAACCCCGAGTGCCGCCAGGGCGTCATCGACATCCTCTCGGGCAACGTCTTCGGATCGGGGGTCGAGAGCATCTTCGGGCCCATGGAGCAGATGGCGCGTCTCCCGGCCGATCGCAGCGTCGGGGCGGTCTGACGCCGGGCGACCGCCCCGTGCAGCTCGGCCGGATCCTCGAGCGCGCCGCCCGGCGCTCGCCCGGGAAGACCGCGGTGATCTTCGGCCGCCGCCGACTGTCCTTCGGCGAGTACGACCGCCGCGCGAACCGGTTCGCCCACCGGCTCATCGCGGCCGGCGTCGAGCCCGGGGACCGCATCGCGAGCCTGCTCTTCAACCGCCCGGAATACGGGATCGTCCATTTCGGCAACGCCCGGGCGGGCGGAGTCCTGGTGCACATCCCGCCGCTCCACGCGCCCGCCGAGATCGAGGAAATTCTGAAGCGCACCCGACCGCGGGTTCTGGTCGTGGACCCGGAAGCCGAGGCGAAGCTGACCCCGGAGGCGCGGGCGGGGATTCCGGTCCTGCTCGACGGCGGCGAGGAAGCGTTCGCCGCTGCGCTGCGCGGCTTCCCCGAGACGCCCCCGGACCGGACCGTGGATCCGCGGGCGCCGGTCGCGATGACCTTCACCGGGGGCACGACCGGCGGGCCCAAGGGAGCCGTCGTGAGTCACCGGGCGCGCTACGTCTCGGCCCGATCCACGGCCCGGGAGCATCAGGTCACCGCCAGCGACGTCGTGGCCGTCGTCACCCCCATGTTCCACGCCGTGGGCCTCATGATCTGGTACCAGGCCTCGATCCTCGCCGGCGCCACCGCCGTCCTCTTCCGGAGGTGGGATCCGGCCGCGTTCGTCGCGGCGACCGAACGCCACCGGATCTCGTCGGTGTTCCTCGTGCCTGTCCAGGTGCGCGACCTGCTCCGGTCCCGCGCGTTCGATCGGGAGCGCCTCGCCTCGCTCCGGAACCTGGGCGTGGGCGGCGCGCCATCTTCCCCGGCGCTGATCGCCGCCTGGAGCGCCGCCATGCCGCACTGCGGGTACACGGACCACTACGGCCAGTCCGAGACCGGACCCCTCACGATCCTGCGGCCCCGGGACACCGCAACGCGCGCGGGCACCGTCGGTCGGCCGGCCCCGGGTGTGGAGCTCCGCATCGTGGACGCGAACGGCGACCCGGTCCCGGTGGGCGGGACCGGCGAGATCGTGGCGCGGGGGCCGTTCCTGATGGAGGGCTACTTCGGCGACGAGAAGGAGACCGCCCGCTATTTCCGGGATGGCTGGGGCTGGACCGGCGACCTCGCCCGGGCGGACGACGACGGGTACATCACGCTGATGGGCCGCTCGCGGGAGCTCATCAACTCGGGCGGCTTCAACATCTTCCCGGCCGAGCTGGAGACGGCCCTCGGCACCCATCCCGCGGTGGATGACTGTGCTGTCGGCGGCGTCCCCGACGAGCGCTGGGGCGAGGCGCCGGTCGCCTGGGTCGTCCGGTCGGCCGATGTCGCGGCGGAGGAGCTGATCGCCCACTGCGCGGCCCGCCTCGCCCGCTACAAGCGCCCCCGCGAGATCGTCTTCGTGGACCGGATCCCCCGGACCCCTGCGGGCAAGATCCCGAAGGACCGCCTCCGCGCCGCCTACCTGGGGCGCAAGCCTGATCACGGCGAGTCGTCTCACCGAGCCGTCAGTGGCCCGCGATCCTGAGGCGGTACTCCGAAGGGTCGGATCCCTGTCGCTTCTCTGCTCTGATTTCCACGATACGGGCATCGTCCGTGATCGCGGCCCAGCGCCGGGGGTTGATGGCGGCGTGGCGTGCTTCCTGGAACAGAGAGTGAAGACAGGCCTGTGAGTCTGCCGTCTGCAGTCCGTCGCATACGCCCGAGATGTAGTTGTCCAGGTCTCCCGCCTGCTCTCCGTCGCCCACAACCACGATCAGTTCAACACGAATCTCGCGTTCGAAGGGTGGCTGGTTCCGCAGCGCTCGCCGCGCCTCGGTGCGCAGCGCGATGAGCCGCTGCGCTTCAAGAGGCTTGCCCCACATTGAGTTCGCTCCGTCCTTCTTAGGCGGGAGCTCACCCTTGACGATGAACTTGACCCCTCGCATGTGTGTCCTCCTCGGCATCGTCATGCATTCCCCAGAGGCGGAGCCGACGCCTGCCAGTGACCGCGCAGGCTACCTCGCGGCTCTCACGTGACCGGATCAGCATTGCGCGAACTCCACGCCGACCGCCCGGCACAGGAAGCCGACGAAGGGGGCTCCCGTGCGGACCATCCCGGCGAAGGTCTCCGGGAAATCGGGACGCACCGCCTCCTCCTCCGGGAACGAGGTCACGGCGACGAAGTCCTTCCGCTTCAGATCCTCGATCAGGGGGTGGTCGAGGGGGTAGTCCCGAGGTCCCCGCTTCAGCGACGCTCCGGCGAACTCGAAGGTCCCCGCGAAGGCGGGCTCGGTCGTGACCCGGGTCCAGGCGGCCTGTCGCTCGTGAATCGCGCGCCGGATCTGCCGCAGCGCCGGGCCGGCGGGCCGCCAGACTCCGCATCCGGCGAAGCACGTCCCGGGTTCGAGGTGGAGGTAGAAGCCGGGGGCGTGAGCATCGCGACCCGCCGCGTGGCGGAAATGCGCTCCCACGTTCGTCTTGTACGGCGTCTTGTCCGGAGAGAACCGCACATCCCGGTAGATCCGGAACAGCGACCCGCCGTTCGGCCGGGAGTCGGCCACGAAACGGGGGCTGATCTCGGCGAGCGGCGCGGCGAACTCCGCGATGAACTCCAGCATCGGGTCGCGGACATCGGCAAGGAACCGCCACTGGTGGGCCGCGAACCACTCCCGGTCGTTGTTCTCGCGCAGCTCGCGCAGGAATTCGAACAGCGCCGGGGTGATCGGATTGCCGGTCATGCCGGAACCCGGGTCGCGCGGTCCGCCTGACGGTCCCCGCGCCGCTCCGGAGAGCGGCGCTCCATGCCTACTTCGCGAGCGCTTCTCCCGGCTTCTTCTCGAACAGGCGGTAGTCGTAGCTGCGGTCGCGGTCCTCGGCGAGCCGCATCCCCTCGTCGTAGGGGAACATGTGGATCGCGTCGTAGTCGGGCGGACAGAACTTGGCGCAGAGCTGGCAGCCGATGCATGTGTCCACGTTGACCTCGCACACCTGACCCACCGCCCGCGGCTCCGGATCGGGGACCAGCGTGATGCAGTCCTTCACCGGACAGACTGCGATGCACATTTCGCACCCGCGGCCGAAGCACTTCCCCGCGTCCACATAGGCGAGGATTCGCGGCTTGCGCTTCCGGGGCCCGGTCAGAAGGACATCCTGCATGGGCGGAAGGCTATCATCCGGCCGTGCCCCCGCCCGCCCTCCAGACATCCCCGGGAGCGCCCCCCGAGCCCGGCGCCCACTTCCGGCGCGGACTCGGCCTCCGCAAGCAGATCATCGGTCCCCTCACCGAGGACTATCGCGGCCACCTGGTCCGTTTCGCCCGCGACCACGACTACCGGATCCGGGCCGGGGACTTTCGCTTCGTCCTCGCGCGCGAGTTCGGGTTCTGCTACGGGGTGGACCGGGCGATCGAGTACGCCTACGAGGCCCGCGCCCGCTTTCCGGATCGACGCATCTTCCTCGTCGGGGAGATCATCCACAATCCCTACGTGAACCGCCGGCTTCGCGGGTTCGGGATCCGGATCGTGGAGGACGCGCCCACGCAGGAAGAGAAGTTCGCCGCCGTGGAGCGCGGGGATGTGGTCCTGCTGCCCGCCTTCGGCGTGGCCGTGAACGAGCAGGAGTTCCTCCGAAAGCGGGGCGCCGTCCTCGTGGACACGACCTGTGGCTCCGTCATGAACGTGTGGAAGAACGTGGGCCGCTACCGGCGCGAGGGCTTCACCTCCATCGTCCACGGCAAGTGGAAGCACGAGGAGACCCGCGCCACGGTGTCCCGCGCCGGTTCCTACCTCGTCGTTCGGGACTTCGACGAGGCCGAGGACGTCTGTCGCTACATCGAGGCAGGCGCCGGCGCCGCCGAAGCGCCCTTCGACCGGGAGGGGTTCCTGAGCCGCCACGCTCCCCACGCCTGCTCCGACGGCTTCGATCCGGACACGTCGCTCGGCCGCATCGGGCTCGCGAACCAGACCACGATGCTCGCCACCGAGTCGCTCCGGATCGCGGACCGCTTCTCGGACGCGATCGGGCGCCGCTACGGCGCCGAGGCGCTGCCGTCCCGCTTCCGGCACTTCGACACGATCTGCAGCGCCACCCAGGAGCGCCAGGACGCCGTCATCGAGCTGCTCGAGCATCCGCTCGACCTGATGCTCGTCATCGGCGGCTTCAACTCCTCGAACACCTCGCATCTCGCCGAGATCTGCAGCGAGCGCTTTCCGACCTACCACATCGCCGGCCCCGCGTGTCTTCGCTCCGACGACGAGATCCGCCACCGGCGCCCCACCGGGTCCATCGTCATGGATCGCGGCTGGCTTCCCCGAGGCCCGGTGACGATCGGCGTGACATCGGGGGCCTCGACTCCCGATGTCATGGTCCACCGGAGCCTGGCGCGGGTTCTCGGCTTCCGAGGTCTCACCGAGGACGACTGCCGCGGCGGGCTCGAGGCGTGACCCCGGCGGCGCCCCGTCGGAACCGGTGAGACCCGCCGGCGAGAACCGGTTTGCCGGCCCCGCGGAGCGGGCGGCGCCCCACGCCCGGCCCGGCCTCCCGACCCCGTGGGATCCGGCTTCGGGTTCGCGCCGCTTCCGCGTCGTCAGCGATTTCGAGCCGAAGGGGGACCAGCCCCGGGCGATCGAGGCGCTTGCCGAGGGCATCGAGCGCGGCGACCCGGCGCAGGTCCTTCTCGGCGTCACCGGCTCCGGCAAGACCTTCACCGTCGCCCGGGTCATCGAGGCGGTGAACCGCCCGGCGCTCGTCATCGCCCACAACAAGACCCTGGCCGCGCAGCTCTACCAGGAGTTCCGGGGCTTCTTCCCCGACAACGCCGTCGAGTACTTCGTCAGCTACTACGACTACTACCAGCCGGAGGCCTATGTCCCGGCCAGCGACACCTACATCGAGAAGGAAGCCACGATCAACGACGAGATCGATCGCCTCCGTCTCTCCGCCACCCGGTCGCTGTTCGAGCGCCGCGATGTCCTGATCGTGGCGAGCGTCTCGTGCATCTACGGCCTCGGCTCGCCCGAGGCCTACTACGGGATGCTCGTCGTCTTCGAGGAGGGCGCCGTGTTTCCCTCGCGCCAGGCGCTGCTCCGCAAGCTGGTCGAGATGCAGTATGAGCGCAACGACGCCTCGCTCGAGCGGGGCCGGTTCCGGGTGCGCGGGGACACCGTGGAGATCGTCCCGGGCTACGAGGACGTGGGCCTCCGGATCCGCCTTTGGGGAGACGAGGTCGAGCGGATCTCCCGGTTCGATCCGCTCACCGGGCGCGAACTGGCCCGCGAACCCCGCGCCACCCTGTTTCCCCGAACCCACTACGTCGCCCGCCAGGAGGATCTCGCCCGCGCCCTCGTCAGCATCCGGGACGAACTCGACGAGCACCACCCGAAGCTGGTCGCCGAGGAGAAGCTGCTCGAGGCGCAGCGCCTCATGCAGCGCACACTGTTCGATCTCGACATGCTCGCCGAGTCGGGGCACTGCCACGGCATCGAGAACTACTCTCGGCATTTCACCGGGCGCGCCCCGGGCGAGCCCCCGCCCACGCTGATGGACTACCTGCCCCCGGACATGCTGATCGTCGTGGATGAAAGCCACCAGACCTACCCCCAGATCCGGGGCATGTACGCCGGGGACCAGGCGCGGAAGCGGACGCTCGTCGAGCACGGGTTCCGGCTGCCGTCCGCGCTCGACAATCGCCCCCTCGCGTTTCCGGAGTGGGAGGACCGGGTGGGGCAGGCGATCGCGGTGTCGGCGACTCCGGGCCCCTACGAGCTCGAAGCCACCGGCGGTGTCGTGGTGGAGCAGATCATTCGTCCCACCGGCCTGCTCGATCCGGCGGTCGAGGTCCGGCCCGCCGGAACGCAGGTGGACGATCTGCTCGACGAGATCCGCCGGACGGTGGCCCGTGGCGAGCGGGTGCTCGTCACCACCCTGACGAAGCGCATGGCCGAGGATCTCGCCGAGTATTACCACGAGCTCGGCGTCCGCTGCCGGTACATGCATGCGGACATCGACACCCTCGAACGGGTTCGCCTGCTGCGGTCGCTCCGGCTCGGCGAGTTCGATGTGCTGATCGGAATCAACCTGCTTCGCGAGGGGCTCGATCTCCCCGAGGTGTCGCTGGTCGCGATCCTCGACGCGGACCGCGAGGGCTACCTCCGGTCCGAGGGAGCGCTCATCCAGACCGTGGGTCGCGCCGCGCGAAATGTCGCCGGCCGGGCCATCCTCTATGCCGACCGGGAGACCCGCTCCATGGCGGGGGCGCTCGCCGAGACGAGCCGTCGCCGCGCGCTCCAGGAAGCCCACAACCGCGAGCACGACATCGTCCCGCGGTCCGTCGTCAAGGAAGTCTCGGACTCGCTCGCCCCGGGCGACCACGGCGCGAGCGGGGCCGCCGAGGTGGAGGAGGAGGACTGGGCGCGCGCCGTGGGTCTGTTCGAGCCCCCTCCCGAGGAGCCGGAGCGGGTCCAGCGGGAAGTGACCCGGCTTCGCAAGGAAATGCGGAAAGCGGCGCGCGAGCTGGAGTTCGAACGGGCGGCGCGCCTCCGCGATCACATCCGTTCGCTGCAGCAGGGCGCCCTGATGCGATGAGGGGGCCGGCTCCAGGGGGTAGAATTTCGACTCCCTGCGGGGCAACCGCGGCTTTCACCCGGCGGCCCCACGGCTCGGCGCCGTTCCCGCCGCACCTCCGCCGGCCCGGCGGAGCATCCCAACCGAGAGCATGACGACGGAACCCGACTCCGGGCCGCCTCAGGGCGGCCGCATCCATATCGAGGGAGGGCGCCTGGTGGTGCCCGACCACCCCACGATCCCGTTCATCGAGGGCGATGGCACCGGGCGGGACATCTGGCGGGCCAGCGTCCGCGTCTTCGACGCCGCTGTCGAGGGCGCCTACGGCGGCGCCCGCCGCATCGAATGGCTGGAAGTCCTCGCCGGCGAGAAGGCCTTCAACGAGACCGGCGAGTGGCTCCCCGAGTCCACGATCCACACCTTCCGCGACTACCTGGTCGGGATCAAGGGCCCGCTCACGACTCCGGTGGGCGGGGGCATCCGCTCGCTCAACGTGGCGCTGCGGCAGTTGCTCGACCTCTACGTCTGCCTCCGGCCGGTGAAGTGGTACCAGGGCGTCCCGAGTCCGGTCCGGCGTCCCGACCAGGTGGACATGGTCATCTTCCGCGAGAACAGCGAGGACATCTACGCCGGCGTCGAGTACCAGGAGGGAAGCCCGGAGGTCAGGAAGCTCATCGGATTCCTGCGGGACGAGATGGGCGTCCGGAAGATCCGTTTCCCGGAGACCTCCGGGATCGGGATCAAGCCGGTGAGCCGCGAAGGCACCGAACGCCTGGTCCGGGCGGCGATCCGCTACGCCCTCGACCACGACCGCCGCAGCGTGACCCTGGTCCACAAGGGCAACATCATGAAGTTCACCGAAGGGGCGTTCCGCGACTGGGGCTACGGGCTGGCCGCGCGCGAGTTCCGGGCGGACACGGTGAGCGAGCGGGAGAGCTGGATCCTCTCGAATCGGGAAGCCGACGCCGGGATCTCGGTCGAGGACAACGCTCGCCGCATCGAGCCCGGCTACGACCTGATGCCCGCGGAGCGGCAGGCCGAGGTTCGCGCCGAGATCGCGTCCTGCCTCGACGGCCTCTGGGATTCCCACGGCGACGGGCAGTGGCGCGACAAGGTCCGGGTCCGGGACACGATCGCCGACATCACGCTGCAGCAGGTCCTGACCCGGGCGCGCAACTTCGACGTGATCGCCACGATGAACCTGAACGGCGACTACCTCTCGGATGCGCTCGCGGCGCAGATCGGCGGCATCGGGATCGCCCCCGGCGGCAACATCAACTACGACACCGGACACGCGATCTTCGAGGCCACCCACGGCACCGCGCCGAAGTACGCCGATCAGGACAAGGTGAACCCGGGGTCCGTCATCCTGTCCGGAGTCATGATGTTCCGGCACCTGCGCTGGGACGAGGCCGCCGACCGGATCGAGGCCGCGCTCGAGGCCACGATCGCCCAGCGGCGCGTGACCTACGACTTCCACCGCCTGATGGACGGCGCGACGAAGCTCCCCACATCCGGCTTCGCCGACGCGATCATCGAGAACATGGGCTGAGGGACGGGGGCGCTGGCGGCGCCCGCCGTCTCCGGCCGAACCCACAGGAGAAGAGTCATGGGAGCCGGGAGACGCTTCAAGGTCACCGTCGTCGGCGCCGGGAACGTCGGCGCGACGACGGCGCAGCGGCTGGCGGACGCCGGCCTCGCCGACGTCGTCCTGATCGACATCGTGGACGGCATCCCCCAGGGCAAGGGGCTCGACATGCTCGAGGCCTGCCCGGTGACCGGCAGCGACGCCTCCGTATCGGGAACCTGCGACTACCAGGACACGGCGGGGTCCGACATCGTCGTGATCACCGCCGGTCTGCCCCGGAAGGCGGGGATGAGCCGGGACGACCTGCTCCGGAAGAACCACGCCATCGTGAAGCAGGTCACCGAGTCGGCGGTCGCAGTCTCGCCCGACGCGGTCATCATCGTCGTCTCGAACCCGCTCGACGCCATGGCTCAGACGGCGCTCCGGACGAGCGGGTTCTCGCGCCAGCGGGTCGTGGGAATGGCGGGGATCCTCGATTCGGCGCGGATGCGCGCGTTCATCGCGGCGGAGCTGGACGTTTCGGTCGAGAACATCCACGCCTTCGTGCTCGGCGGCCACGGCGACGACATGGTGCCGCTGCCGCGCTATTCCACGGTCGCCGGCATCCCGCTTCCCGAGGTGCTCGAGGAGGATGCGATCGAGCGGATCGTCCAGCGGACCCGGCAGGGCGGCGGCGAGATCGTGTCCTACCTGAAGACGGGCTCCGCCTACTACGCCCCTTCCGCCGCGATCGCCGAGATGGTGGACGCCATCCTTCTGGACCGCCGCAAGATCCTCCCCTGCGCCGCCTACCTGGACGGCGAGTACGGGATGGAGGGGATCTACCTGGGCGTCCCGGTGAAGCTCGGGCGCGGCGGGATCGAGGAGATCGTCCAGATCCGGCTCACGCCGGAGGAGCAGGCGGACCTGGATCGCTCCGCGGCCGCCGTGCGCGAGCTGATCACGAAGATCGGAGTCTGACGTGAACCTCCACGAGCACCAGGCGAAGGCGCTTCTCGCGGAGTACGGCGTGGCCACGCCCCGGGGTCAGGTCGCGTTCACCGCGGAGGAGGCGGTGGCCGCCGCCGACGGGCTCGGCTACCCGGTCGTCGTCAAGGCCCAGATCCACGCCGGGGGTCGCGGCAAGGCCGGCGGCGTCCGGCTGGTCCGGGACGCCGCAGCCGCGCGCGACGCGGCCGAGGCGCTCCTCGGGAACACGCTGGTCACGAAGCAGACCGGTCCCGAAGGACGCCTGGTCCGGCGACTCCTCGTCGAGGAGGGAGTGGACATCGCCCGGGAGCTCTATGCGAGCTTCCTCGTGGATCGCTCCAGTGGCCGGCCCATCGCCATCGCGAGCGCCGCGGGCGGGATGGACATCGAGGAGGTCGCCGCCACCGACCCTGACCGGATCCTGACGGTCACCGTGGATCCCGCCGTCGGTCTGCAGCCGTTCCAGGCGCGCCGCCTTGCGTTCGGGCTCGGCCTGTCGGGCAGGACCGCAGGGCGCGCCGCCCGGTTCCTGACCTCGCTCTACCGCGCCTTCGACGGCCTCGACGCCAGCCAGGTCGAGATCAACCCGATGCTCGTGACCGGGGACGGCGAGGTGCTGGCCCTCGACGCCAAGGTCAGCGTGGACGACAGCGCGCTGTTCCGGCAGCCGAGAGTCGCGTCGCTGCGGGACGTGCACGAGGAGTCCCCGCTCGAGGTGGAAGCGAGCCGCCACCACCTGAACTACATCAAGCTGGACGGCTCCGTCGGCTGCATGGTGAATGGCGCCGGGCTCGCGATGGCCACGATGGACATCGTGAAGCTCGCCGGCGCCTCGCCGGCCAACTTCCTCGACGTCGGCGGCGGGGCGAACGCCGAGCAGATCGAGAACGCCTTCCGGATCCTGTCCTCCGACCCTTCGGTGCGCGCGGTCCTGATCAACATCTTCGGCGGGATCCTGCGCTGCGACCGGCTCGCGGAAGGGCTCATCGCCGCGGTGCGCTCGCTCGGAGTGACGCTGCCGATCGTGATCCGAATGGAAGGGACGAACGTGGAGATCGCCCGCCGGATGCTCGAGGAGTCCGGCCTCGACTTCACGACCGCCTCCTCGATGCAGGACGCCGCCGAGAAGGTGGTGGCGCGGCTCGAGGCCGTGTAGAGGGAGTCATGGCCATACTCGTCGGAAGCGAGACCCGCCTTCTCGTCCAGGGGATCACCGGGCGCGAGGGCGCGTTCCACACCGCGCAGTGCCGCGACTACGGCACGACCCTCGTCGCCGGCGTGACGCCCGGCAAGGGCGGACAGGAGGCGGTCGGCGTCCCGATCTTCGACACCGTCGCCGAAGCCGTGGAGCGGACCGGGGCGAACACGTCGCTCGTCGTGGTGCCGCGCCCGTTCGCCGCCGACGCGATCGCCGAGGCCATGGACGCGGGAGTGGGGCTCGTCGTCGCGATCACCGAGAACATTCCCGCCCGCGACATGGTGCGCGCGATGCGGGCGGCGGAAGGCGGGCCGTCCCGACTTGTCGGGCCGAACTGCCCCGGCGTCATCACCCCCGGCCAGGCGAAGGTCGGGATCATGCCCGGCTTCATCCATCGCGAGGGGTCCGTCGGGGTCGTATCTCGCAGCGGAACCCTCACCTACGAGGCGGTCCACCAGCTCACCGAGCGCGGCATCGGCCAGAGCACCTGCATCGGGATCGGAGGCGACCCGGTCATCGGCACCTCGTTCGTGGATGTCCTCGAGCGGTTCGAGGCCGACGAGGAGACCGAGGCGGTCATCCTGATCGGGGAGATCGGCGGCAGCGCGGAGGAGGAAGCGGCCGACTTCATCCGGCGCCGGTTCAGCAAGCCGGTGGTCGGCTTCATCGCCGGTCAGACCGCCCCTCCGGGACGCCGGATGGGGCATGCCGGCGCCATCGTGATGGGCGGCAAGGGGACCGCCGCCGACAAGATGGAGGCGCTGCGCTCCGCCGGCTGCCGGGTCGTCGAGAGCCCGGCGGATCTCGGCGCCGCGATGGAAGCCTCCCTCGCCGCCCGCTGAGGCGCGATCCGGAAGGACAGACGATGCTCACATTCACGATCGTGAAGCCCGACGCCGTGGCCGCCGGCCACGCCGGGCGCATCCTCGCCGACCTCGAGGGCCGGGGTTTCCGCATCCGGGCGATGCGGATGGTGCGGATGACCCGGCGGGAAGCGGAGGGCTTCTACGCCGTCCACCGGGAGCGTCCCTTCTTCGGCGAGCTCACAGAGTTCATGTCGTCGGGGCCGGCCATCGTGGCCGTTCTCGAGCGCGACGACGCCGCCGTCGCCGCGTTGCGAGTCGCCATGGGGGCCACGAACCCCGCCGACGCCGAGGAGGGCTCCATCCGGGCCCGGTTCGGTGGGTCCATCGGGCAGAACGCGATCCACGGATCGGATTCGGAGGCGAACGCCGCGATCGAGATCGCGTACTTCTTCCCGGCCGTCGAGCTCGTCTGAGGGCGAGCCGGAGCCGGCGCCACGGAGATTCATGCCGAGCATCAAGCCGGACCGCTGGATCCGCCGGATGGCCCGCGAGCACCGGATGATCGAGCCGTTCGTGGATCACCAGGTGACCGAGGGTGTCATTTCCTACGGCCTCTCGGCCTACGGCTACGACATCCGCGTCTCCGACGAGTTCAAGATCTTCACGAACGTTCACACCGCGATCGTGGACCCCAAGAACTTCGATCCGCGGAGCTTCGTGGACTACAAGGGCGAGGTCTGCGTCATTCCCCCGAACTCGTTCGCGCTCTCCAACACGATCGAGAACTTCCGAATGCCGCGGAATGTCTATGGCATCTGCCTCGGGAAGTCCACCTACGCCCGCTGCGGGATCATCATCAACGTGACCGGGTTCGATGCCGAGTGGGAGGGGAACGCGACGCTCGAGATCTCGAACACGACGCCGCTCCCGTGCCGGATCTACGCCGGGGAGGGCATCGCGCAGGTTCTCTTCCTCGAGAGCGACGAGCCGTGCGAAGTCAGCTACCGGGACCGCCGGGGCAAGTACCAGGGACAGGAGCGCATCACGCTGCCGACGATCGGTCGGCTGAAGGAGTGAGCGAACCGGCGTGGAGCTGATCGCGGGCAAGAGCCTCCGGCGATGTCTGGAGTGGAACCCGCCGCTCCTCGAAGGGCTTCGCGACCCCGATCTCCAGATCCAGATGAACGGCGTGGATCTCACGCTCGCCGAGGTCGCGCGGTTCGACGACGCTCCCGGCCGGGTGGATTTCGACAACTCCGGACGGGAGATCCCCGCGTCCCGTCCGCTCCCGCCGCGCGCCGACGGGGGTTGGCGCCTCGGGCCGGGCGCGTTCTGGATCCGCTACCACGAGGTTGTGAACATCCCGCCGGACGTCTTCGCCATCGGCCGGACCCGCTCCTCGCTTCTCCGCAGCGGCGCCCACATCGGAACCGCTCTGTGGGACTCCGGATACAGCGGCCGCAGCGGATCGCTCCTCACCGTCCACCACCCCGCCGGGATCCGCCTCACGCCCCGGGCCCGGGTGCTGCAGCTCGTCTTCTTTCGCCTCGATCGGCCCGCCGACCGCCTCTACTCGGGGGCCTACCAGAACGAATGACCGCCCCGCCGGCGAACCCCGAACCGGTCCGCGACGACGGCGCCGAACCGGTCGCCGCGGAGCCGGAGCCGGCCGCCGTCCCGGTTCGCCGGCGACGCGGGCTCGGCGAGATCGCGATCGAGGCGCTCATGGTCGTCTTCGCCGTACTCGCCGCCCTCGGCGTCGAGGAGTGGAGGGAGACCCGACAGCTTCGCGCCTTCGCGGACCGCGCCCGGGCCGCCGTGGATCTGGAGATCGGGGAGAACCTGGCCGAGTTCCGGCGGGCGGAGCCCGGACTGATCGCGAAGCGCGACGAAATGGAGGCGGCGCTCGGCGCGCTCGCCCGCATGCAGCGCGGTGAACCCCTCGAAAGCGGCCTCGAACTGACGTTCGAATGGGATCTGCCCGAGATCTCCACCGCCTCGTGGCGCGTGGCCCAGTCGAGTCAGGCCGCTCCCTACTTCGACTACGACTGGGTGATCGCCCGCGCCCGCGAGTACGAGCGCCTCGAGCGCTACCTCGTCGTCCTGACCCGGACGACCGAGGATCTGATCGAGCTCCAGGGGAGCGCGGCGATCCGGGACATCGAGCAGGTCGGCGCCGGCGTCCGGCGCCTCTACGGTCGGCTCGCCGTACTCGTTCAGCTCCACGAAGGCCTCCGCGCCGACATGGAGGCCTACCTCGACCGCCGGAACTCCTGAGCGAGGTGGCGGGAGCGCCCTACAGCAGGCGGAACTCGACTTCGATCTCGGCGAGGACATCCACCGCCTCGCCGCGGAACGAGCCGGGGACGAACAGCCACTCGCGGACGGCGGCGATGGCCTTCTCGTCGAGTCCGGCGTCGAGGCTGCGGATGACGCGCGCCGGGCCGACCCGCCCGCTGCTGAGGATCACGACTTCGAGGACGACGATGCCTTCGATCTTGCGGGCGAGCGCGTCATCGGTGTACTCCGGCGTGATCTGCCGGCGGAGCTGCGGCGGCTCCACGCCGCTCCCGATCCGGTAGGCGCCGCCCCCGAAGCCGCCTCCGAAGCCCTCGCCGATCCCGTCGCCGTCCCCTTCACCGATGCCGCCGCCCTGGCCGGTGCCCGCGCCGCCCCCGCGTCCGGGCCCGGCGAGCAGGCTGGAGGCGTCGCGAAGCAGCCCGGCGAGCGACTCGGCGTCGGGCATCGTGTCGGCGAAGGGCGCCCGGATCGCCTCCTCGAGCATCTCTTCGTCCACTTCGCTGGCTTCGGGGTCGTCGAACACGAGATCCGCCGGGTCGGGCGCGGTGACCACCGCGGCGAGCGCGAGATCCTCGCCCTCGAGCTGGTTCTCCGCCGGGTCGGCCTCGGACTCGTCACCGCCTCCGCCGCCGCCGCCGCCAGGTCCCTCCTCGGCGAGGAACACGAGGCCGGGAAGATCGAACCCGTCGTCGCCGTCCGTGATCTCCTCGGCCGTGAACACGCCGAGGACGATCAGGGCGCCGAGCGCGCCGTGGAGAATCGCCGCGGACAGCAGGCCGCGGCGGCCGGTGTGGAGTCCGGCGTCGAGGTGGTCGAGGGGCAATCCGGTGATCGGACTGACTTCGAGGGGGCCGGATCGTCGTTCCAGCCGTTCCCGGAGGGTCGCCATCCATCGCGGAAGGGCAGGGCGGGAGGGAGCCTTCGGGGCCATGAGGAGGGTTGGAGCCGCATTGTAGCGATGGCTCTTCGGGAGCCCCGGCCCCGTGGTACCCTCCGCCCCCGCTGCGCCGGGAGGCCGCGCCGGTCTGTTCCCCGACCCCACCATGATCCTGCCTTTCGGAGGCCGCACGCCCGTCGTCCCCAGGACGGCGTTCGTGGCGCCGACCGCTTCGGTCGTCGGAGATGTGGATCTGGGCGAGGATGTCTCCATATGGTTCGGGGCGGTGCTGCGCGGCGACGTGAACTCGATCCGGGTCGGGGCCCGTTCCAACATCCAGGACGGGACCGTGGTCCATGTGAACGAGGGACGGGAGCGCACCGTGATCGGGGAGGAAGTCACCGTGGGCCATCAAGCCATCGTCCACGCCTGCACCGTCGGACGGCGCTGTCTCATCGGCATGGGGTCGGTCGTGCTCGACGGGGCCGAGATCGGGACCGAGGCGATGGTCGCCGCCGGCGCGGTCGTGCCGCCCGGCCTGCGGGTGCCGCCCCGGGTGCTCGTGCGGGGGATTCCCGGTCGGATCGCCCGGTCTCTGACCGACGGGGAGATCGCCCACCTCGCGCGGTCGGCGACGAACTACGTGGCGCTCAAGGACCGGTACCTCGTCCCCGGGATGACGTCGTGAGCGAGCGCGCCCGGCCCACCCACCACTGCGCCGAGCTGCGGCGCGCGCACGCCGGCGAACGGGTCGTGCTGACGGGCTGGGTGGATCGCGTCCGCGATCTCGGGGGGCTCCTGTTCCTCGACCTGGGCGATTACCGGGGAACGACCCAGGTCGTCGTCCGTCCCGGAACCGACGCCGCCCGGGTGGCGAAACGGGTTGGCGCCTGGTGGGTTCTCGCGATCGAAGGGCAGGTGCTGGCTCGGGAACCGGAGACGGTGAACCCGGCAGTCGAGACCGGGGAGATCGAGCTGGAGGCAGAGGTCGTTCGCGTGCTCAGCGAAGCGCGCACGCCGCCCTTCCCGCCGACCGCGACCGCCGATGTGGCGGAAGAGCTGCGCCTTCGCTACCGCTACCTCGAGCTCCGCAATCCCCGGCTCCAGCGCAACCTGCGCATCCGCGGGCGACTCGCCTCCGAGATTCGGGCGCACCTCGACGGACACGGTTTCCTCGAGGTCGAGACCCCTTTCCTGACCCGCTCCACGCCCGAGGGGGCCCGCGACTATCTCGTCCCCTCCCGGGTCCACCGGGGACGGTTCTACGCGCTCCCGCAGTCTCCCCAGCTCTTCAAGCAGCTCCTCATGATCGGCGGCGTGGACCGCTACTACCAGATCGCCCGCTGCTTCCGCGACGAGGATCTTCGGGCGGACCGGCAACCGGAGTTCACGCAGGTGGACATCGAGATGTCGTTCGCCGATCCGGAGCTGGTGATCGAGATCACCGAGGGGCTGTTTCGGCGGGCGCTCGGCGCGGTGGGGATCGAGGTGCGGCCGCCGTTTCCCCGATTCACCCATGCGGAGGCGATGGACCGCTACGGCGTGGATCGCCCCGATCTCCGCTACGGCGCCGCAATCACGGACCTGACCGAGCTCGCGCGGAACTCCGGGCACCGGATCCTCGACAGCATCCTCGACGGTGGCGGCGCGCTGCGCGGGATCGCGGCGCCCGGGTGCGCCGGTTTCTCGCGGAAGCGGCTCGACGAACTCCAGAAGGTCGCGGTCGCCGCCGGAGCGGGCGGGCTGTTCCGGGCCGCGTTCCGGGACGGCGCAGTCCGCTCGCCGCTGGCCCGGATGCTGGGACCGGATCGCCTCTTCCGTCTGCTCGAGGCCGCGGGCGGCGCCTCGGGGGATCTGCTGCTCCTCGTCGCCGGAGAGCCGCGCACCGCGTCGGTCGCGCTGGGGGCGCTCCGAAGACGACTCGCGACCAGCGAGGGCTGGATCGGGAAGGACGACTTCCGGATGGCGTGGGTCACGGACTTCCCGCTCTTCGACTGGTCGGAGACCGAGTCGCGCCTCACGTCGGTCCATCATCCGTTCACCAGCCCCCACCCGGAGGATCTCCACCTCCTCGAGGACGAGCCGCTCCGGGCGCGTTCGCTGGCCTACGACGTGATCGCGAACGGCTACGAGATGGGCGGGGGCAGCATCCGGATCCACGACCGGCGGACCCAGCAGCGCATCTTCGACGCTCTGCGGGTTCCGCCCGAGGAAGCCCGCGAGCGGTTCGGGTTCTTTCTCGAGGCCCTCGAGTACGGAACCCCTCCTCACGGGGGGATCGCGCTCGGATTCGACCGGATCGCGATGCTCGCGGCGGGGGCCAGGAGCCTCCGGGAGGTCATCGCCTTCCCCAAGACGACCTCCGCCACCGACCTCATGACCGGTTCTCCGGGGTCGGTCCGGACCTCGCAGCTCGACGAAGTCGGGGTCGCGCTGGCCGGCCGGCGCCGGCGGGCCTCGGGAGCGGACTGACCGAGCCTCCCGCGGACCCCCTCGGAACCCCGCTGACGGGGCGCAGGCAGCCTGTTTCGCGGTGACCATGAGGCCCGGTCCGATCGCCGACCGGGGAAATCCCGAAGGTCCGTTGACGCTGAAAGCCGCGATAGCCCGAGTGGCGCCGCCGGCGCGAGCCCGGCTCGGTCCGGGCCCACCTCGACGCCCTGACCAAGCCCCCTGGCAGCCTCGGGCGGCTGGAGGAGCTGGCGCTTCAGGTCGGCGTCGCGCTCGGGGATCCGCCACCATCCCTCGAACCGGCGGTGATCTTCGTGTTCGCGGCGGATCACGGGGTGGCCGCGCGGGGCGTCTCCGCCTATCCCGCGGAAGTGACCGCGCAGATGTGCGCGAACTTCTCGCGCGGCGGGGCGGCGATCAACGTCCTGGGGCGGCAGTGCGGCGCCGATGTCCGGGTCGTGGATGTGGGGGTCGCGTCCGAGGTGTCGAATCTGTCGGGCATCGAGCACCGGAAGGTTCGGGCCGGGACCGATGACCTCTCGGAGGGCCCCGCCATGGCGCTCGGCGATGTGGAGGAGGCGCTCGAGACGGGTCTCGCGCTGGGCGCCGCGGCCGGGGCCCGGCTCGGACCGGTGTGGCTGATGGCCGCGCTCCCCTACGTGACGGGCGCTGCCTCGAAGAGTCGGCTGCTCACCCGCGCCGGCTGGCCGCAGGGCGTCCTCGCCACCGGGATCGCGGCGGGAGGCGCGGCGGCCCTGGTCGCCGTCGCGCCGTCGGGGGCGGGCGCCGCCTCCGTGCTCGGGGCGTTCGGCGCGGCGGTCCTCGCGACGGCGCTCTG
>JAJEAO010000023.1 GCA_022822745.1 Acidobacteriota bacterium | reverse complement strand
GCCACTCTGGAGAGTGGCGCTCCATAGGAATTGCCACTCTGGAGAGTGGTGCTCCATGGGAATTGCCGCTCTGGGGAGTGGCGCTCCATAGGGTTGGCGGCCGCGAGTACTCTCCCGCCGCATGGCGAGCGCTGAACCCGCCGGGCCGCAGCCGGGAATCCTCGAGGAGGTTCCGCCGCTTGCCCGCTACCTCGTCTTCCGGCGCGCTCCGGGAACCGGCGGCGCCCGGGAAGCGCTCGAGGCTCTCGCCGAACCCCCGCCCCCGAATGCCGGCGTGTCCCGCGTGATCGGGCTCGGGAGCGCGCTCGTGCGCGAGCTCGGCGGCGCCGTGCCGGGGCTCAGGGATCTACTCCCAGCTTCCGGCCCCGGCTTCACCGTGCCTTCGACCCCGGCAGCGCTCTGGATCTGGCTGCGGGGCGAGGACCGGGGCGACCTCGTTCACGAAACCCGCCGACTCGTCCGGCGGCTCGACCCGGCGTTTCGTCTCGACGACATCGTGGAGGCGTTCCGCCACCGGGGCGGTCTCGACCTGACCGGCTACGAGGACGGCACCGAGAACCCGACCGGGAGCGCCGCCCGCGCCGCCGCGCTCGTCTCCGGCGGCGGTCCTGGACTCGACGGCTCCTCGTTCGTCGCCGTCCAGGTCTGGGAACACGACCTCGACCGGTTCGAGCGCTTCTCGGGGCCGATCCAGGACCACATCATCGGCCGTCGCCGCAGCGACAACGCCGAGCTCCCCGACGGACCGGACGCCGCGCACGTCCAGCGCACCGAGCAGGAGGCGTTCGATCCGCCGGTCTTCCTGCTTCGGCGTTCGATGCCGTGGGCCGACGCCCGCCGGGCCGGGCTCGTCTTCGTGGCCTTCGTCCGGCGACTCGACGCCTTCGAGCGCCACCTCGACCGGATGATCGGGAAGGACGACGGCGTGCTGGACCACCTGTTCCGATTCACCCGACCGGTGACCGGGGCGTTCTTCTGGTGTCCACCGGTGCGCGACGGACGGCTGGACCTCAGGGTCCTCGACCCGGTGAGCTGAAGTCGTGACCGCCGCATCCCTCGCTCGCGCCGTGGGCCGGTTCCTGGCGCGCGAGGGCATCGGTGAGATCGAGCGCAGGTTCCGGAAGCGGCTGCGCGCCCGCTCGGCGACCCCGTCCCGCGCACAGCGCCTCGTCGCCGAGTTCCTCGGCACGGCCGGCCTCCTCGCCGTCATCATCGGCTCCGGCATCATGGCCGACACCCTCTCCGGAGGAAACGACGGCGTCGCGCTGATCGGCTGCGTCGCGGCGATCGCGGCCGGGCTGATCGTCCTGATCTGGATCTTCGGACCGGTCTCGGGTTGCCACATCAACCCGGCGGTCACGCTGGCCTTCCGCCTCCGCGGGGAGATCGGGACGAAGGACGCCAGCCTCTACTGGCTGGCTCAGTTCACCGGAGGGGTGAGCGGCGCGATTGCGGCCCACGCGATGTTCGAACAGCCGCTTCTCCAGTGGGCGACGACGGTCCGGACCGGACCGGGACAGTGGCTCTCGGAGATGGTCGCCACGTTCGGATTGCTGCTCGTGATCTTCGCCTGCATCCGGGTCCGCAAGGAGGCGGTGGGCGTGGCGGTGGGGCTCTACATCTTCGCGGCCTGCTGGTTCACCGCCTCCACATCCTTCGCGAACCCCGCGGTCACGCTCGCGAGGTCGTTCTCGGACACCTTCTGCGGCATCCGTCCCGCCGACGCTCCCGCCTTCATCGCGGTCGAACTCTTCGCGGCGCTGATCGCAACCCCCTTCGCCGCCTGGCTCTACCGCAGCGACCCCTCGGGAGGAGACTGACTCGCCGCGGACGAATCAGGGGTCTTCGTCGCGGAGGCGGTTCACGAGGCGCAGATCCGGCGCTGGCCGCTCCGGATCGAACCGCGGGTTCGGAACAAACACCGGTACACCGTTCCGGACGGCCGGATCAGACGAGCGCAGAATCAGATCCGAAGCGACGCGGCCCGGCGTCTCGCCGCGCTGTCTCGCGATCTGACGCATTCGGGCGAGGGCTTCGGGGGAGAGATCCAGAGTGATTCTCATGACGCTGGTTTCTCCCCGAGTCGCGGTTCACGCGAGATCGCTCGTCGCTCGCCCGCAGAGATCGACTCGGCTCCGGACGCCGTCAGCCGCAGGTCGGCCTCACATGGTCGTACGGCAGCCGCGGCGCGAGCGTCCCTCGCGCTCCCGGCCGCAGTTCCACGAGTCGGTAGCGCGACATCGTCCGCAGGCTCCGCGACAGGTTCGACTTGCCGCGGCCGCTCAGTGCGGCGAGCTCGGTCAGGGAAGCGGGGCGTTCGCTCGCGATCCGTTCGAGGAGTCGGCGGTTGTGCCGGGAAAGGAGCCTGGCGAAGCTCGCGAGGGACGGAAACCGGATCTTCGGCGCGTCCGGCGCCGGGGTGTGGTCTCCGCGGGCGATCGCCATCGTGCGCGCCTTCATCTGTTCGTAATCGGCGATGCCGATCCTCAGGGTCTTCATCGGGTCGAGCTTCCTCGTTCAGCCGGGGCGGGGGGCCGGAGTCTCGTCCGCGAGCAGGTGGGCGATCGTGTTGGCGTAGTAGTCGAGGAACTGCCGCCGGGCCTCGCGAATCTGGAGCCGTCCGCCCTTCCGCATGACGATGCGGCGCTGCAGGAGCAGACGGATCCCGAGTTCCACCGCCGGCTCGCGGTCGGCGCGCGGGATATCGAAGTAGCCTCGGAGCGCGCCGAGCCGGTCCAGCACCCCGAGCGCCGCTTCCCGCGCCGCCGAGAGCGAGAGGCCTTCCGGCGGACCCTTCCGCAGGACCGCCGCCACCAGCGGAACCGGCAGCACCGGCATGTTCCGGCCGATGCGGCGCATCAGATCCTCGGCGAGCGCCTGCACCCGGGCGGAGCGCACCTCGGCGTCGGCGGGACCGACCGGGAAGCCGCGCGCCTCCAGCCACTGGCGCAGCGATACCGGAGCGCCAACCCGCACGGTGGCGGCGCCGAACGGCCGCCAGCGGCGCCGCAGGCGGAGCCCGAGCTGCTGGGTGAAGAACCCGAGACTGGCGCGCCACGACCGGAGGCGGGTCGGACTCCAGCCCCGCGTCTTGAGGAACTGGAGGTTCGCGTCCTCCGGCACCCGGTCGTAGTTCGCCGCCACCGGAACGAAGGCGATGTCCCGGCCCCCGGCGGCGCTCAGGGAGCGGACGACGTACTCCAGCATCCCGAGCCGCGGCTCGCCCAGACGTCCATCGGCCGAGAGCCGCCCTTCGATGAAGAACGCCTGCGCCACGCCGGCCCGGGTCGCGGCCCGGACCTGGGCGGCGAGAACAGCCCGGTAGAGCCGGCTCCGCGAGCCGCGGCGCAAGAAGGAGCCGCCCATCGCCCGCACGAAGGGCTCCAGCGGCCAGTAGCGCGCCCACTCGCCGACCACGCAGGACACGATGGCGTGGTCGGACAGGGATGTGGCCGCGACCACGTAGTCGAGGTTGCTCCGGTGGTTCATCACGAACACCGGCGTGGCCCCGGCGAGCGCTGACCGCAGCGCGCGTTCGTCCCGGTATTCCACGCGGATGCGGAACCACTTGTCGAGGAACGACTTCAGCGGACCCCGGACGAATCGCAGATAGAGCCCGGCGTTCAGCGACGGCGAAATCTCCATCGCGTAGTCCCGAGCCTCGGCGAATGTCTCGGCCTGCGACGCGCCGCTCTCGACGGCCGCCCGGAGCACCGCCTCCCGGACGCGAGCATCGTTCAGCACCAGGTCCGCCGCCGCGGCGCGCCCGAGCCGCTGGAACGCGGGGGGCGGCGCGGAGAGCTGCGCCTTCCGGAGGACTTCCGAGGTGATGCGCGCCCTCCGCCGCCAGAGGAGCCGCCGCAGCACCAGGCCGTAGAGGCAGCCGGCGGCGAGCACCGCGAGCACAACCCACGGAACGGCGACGGGCGTCATCACCGTGCTTTCCCGCGCTGCGTCGCGATCGGCGGGTCGTCCCTCAGCCGAATGCCGGGATCCGGATCCCTTCGTCGAGCTCCGCGAGGAGCTTCGCCCGGCGCGCGGCGAGTTCGTCCGCGAGGCGCTCCACCGGGATCACATCCGCGTCCCGGCTTTCGCGGAACCGCACCTCCACGCCGCCCCGGCCGAGCGACCGCCGGGAGACGACGACCCGGAGCGGGATGCCGATCAGGTCGGCGTCGGCGAACTTCACGCCCGCGCGCTCGTCCCGGTCGTCCATCAGCACATCCAGACCCGCGGCGCGGAGCGAGCGGTAGATCTCCTCGGCGCAGCGCACCGACTCGTCGGCGGCGCCCGCCTTGCCCCCGAGGGGAAGCAGGTGGACATCGAACGGAGCGACGCTCGCGGGCCAGATGAGGCCGTAGTCGTCGTGGTGCTCCTCGGCGATGCAGGCGAGCAGCCTCCCGGAGCCGATGCCGTAGGAACCCATCCAGATCGGCCGCTCCTCGCCGTTCTCGTCGAGGAAACTGGCCCCCACGGCGTCCCCGTAGCGGGTGCCGAGCTGGAAGATGTTGCCCACCTCGACCCCGCGGGACGTGCGCATCGGCTCCCCGCAGTCCGGGCAGGCGCATCCCTCGGAAGCGGCGGCGATGTCGGTGACGATGTCCGGCTCGTAGTCCCGTCCGGCGTTCACATGGAGGAGATGGAAGCCCGTCTCGTTCGCGCCCGCCACCAGGTTCGGCGACGCGGCGATCGAGTCGTCGCAGACCACCGTGACCCCGTGGAGCCCGATCGGCGAGGCGTAGCCGGGCACGGCTCCGGAAGCGCGGATGGCGTCGTCTTCGGCGGGTCGCAGCCACGAGGCGCCCACCGCGTTCGCCAGCTTCGTCTCGTTGACCTCCATGTCCCCGCGAATCACGGCGAGGACGAGCTGTTCGCGGAGGCCGCCGTCGAGTCCGGCGGTCAGGAAGACCGCCTTCGCCGTCCCCGATTCCGGAATCCCCAGGAACTCGCCGAGGTCGCGGATCGTCCGCGCGCCGGGCGTCGCCACCTTCCGGATCGGGAGCGGCTCCTCCGCCTCCGCTTCGGGCTTCCGGAAGCGAGCGATCTGGCGGTTCGCGGCGTAGCCGCACGCGTCGCACAGCACGAGGGTGTCCTCCCCGATCGGGGTCAGGTACATGAACTCGTGGGCCTGCGAACCCCCCATCATCCCGACATCGGAGCCCACCGCGATCGTGGGGAGCCCGCACCGCCAGAAGATGCGGAAGTAGGCCTCGTAGTGGTTCCGGTACTGGCGCGCGAGCCCCTCCGCGTCGCGGTCGAGCGTGTACGAGTCCTTCATCGTGAACTCGCGCACCCGGATCAGGCCGGCGCGAGGCCTCGCATCGTCCCGGAACTTCGTCTGGATGTGGTAAACGACCTGCGGGAGCTGCCGATGGGAGCGGATCTCGGTGCGGCAGAGATCGGCGACGACCTCCTCGTGCGTCATCGCGAGCACGAGATCGCTGTTCTTCCGGTCCTTGAACCGCGCCATTTCCGGCCCGACGGCGTCGTACCGGCCCGACCGCCGCCACACGTCGGCCGGGTGGACGACCGGCATCGTCATCTCCTGGCCGCCGATCCGGTTCATCTCCTCACGGAGGATGTCCTCGATCTTCGTGATCGCGCGGTGGGCGAGCGGCAGACAGGAGTACAGGCCCTGGCCGAGCTGCCGGATGTAACCGGCCCGGAGCAGGAGTCGGTGGCTCGCCGCCTCGACTCCGCCGGGGGCCTCGCGGAGGGTGACGCCGAACGCGGTGGAGAGACGCATGGGGCCGGAAGGCTCGCAGTGTACCGACGGACGCGACGATGCCGGCGCTCCGGGCGCGAGCGCCGACCGCCAGCGGTTTCAGGGCGCGGCGAGCGTCTCCGCGGGAGGCAGCGGCAGCTCGATCGGGGCGGCGACCGGTTGGCGGGCCGGCATGCCGCGCAGGAACCGCAGCGCGTCGCCGAGCAGGAAGATGGAGCCCGCGATCACGACCTCTCCGTCGGCGCCCGCCGCCTCGAAGGCGCGCCCGAGGGCCCGCGCCACCCCCTCGACCACATCCGGCCCGCCTCCGTCCGCCCACGGAAAGTCGCTGACTCCCGCAGCGAGCGCCTCGAGCGGCATGGCGCGTCGGGTGGCCGCCGCGGTGAGCACCACCCGGTCGCAGTGCGGCAGGAGCGCGGGCAGCATCCGCCCGATCTTCTTGTCCTTGCTCGCTCCGAACACGAGCACGCGGACGCCGCGACGAGGCGCGGCGGCCAGATAGGCGCCGAGCGCGACGGCGCCGTTCGGGTTGTGGGCGGCGTCGAGCAGCATGGCCGGATGCTCCGGGGTCGCGGGCAGCCACTCGAGCCGTCCGGGCCAACGGGCCTCCCGGATTCCTCTGCGAACGGCGTCCGGATCGGGGACGGGGCGCCCCAGCCGGGCGAACAGCCGCTCGGCGCCTCGCACGGCGAGCGCGAGGTTGTCCACCTGGTGCCGGCCGGGGAGCGGGAGCCACAGGTCTTCGTAGAGCCCCTCGGGCGTCCGCAGCCGTCCCTGGGAACCGGTCGGCAGGATCTCGAAGTCGGCTTCCGTCTCCTCCGCCACGGAGCGGAACCGGGCGCCGCGCATCCGCGCCTCGACTTCGAGGACGCGCTCCGCCCCCGGCGTCTGGCGGCCGGCGAGGAGCTCGCCGTCGGGGCGGGCGACCCCCGCCTTCTCCGCGGCGATCGCCTCGACGGTCGGCCCGAGGTAGCGGGTATGGTCGAGGGCGATCCGGGTCACCAGCCCGAGCGGCGCGTCGGTCGCGGTCGTCGCGTCCCAGCGGCCTCCCATCCCGACCTCGAACACCGCGGCGTCCACCCGGTGGGCGGCGAAGGCGAGCATCGCGGTGGCGGTGACGGACTCGAAGAAGGAAGGCCGGAAGTCCGGCGGGAGGCGGTCCGAGGCGGCCGCGACTTCGCCGACGAACCCGGCGAACTCCTCCGGAGCGAGACGCCGTCCGTCCACGGTGACCCGCTCTTCGATCTCGACCAGGTGCGGAGAGGTGAACCGCCCGGCGGAAAGGCCCAAGGCGCGCAGGATCGAGTCGAGCAGCGCCGCCGTCGAGCCCTTGCCGTTCGTTCCGGCGATGATGACCGACGGGTAGCGCCGTTCCGGGTGTCCGAGCGCGGCGGCGACGCGGCGGATGTTCCGGGTGCCCACCTTGACGTGGAACTGCTCGCGCCCGCGCAGGAACGCGAGCGCCGCCGCGGGGGTCAACGGATCGAGACGGGGATCGGACGGGAAGCGGTCCGCTCCGCCGGGCTACGGTGCGGCGCGAACCAGAATCGGCTCGCGAATGGGTTCCGTCTTCGGCTTCGCGGTCTGGCGGGGCTGCTCCTCCGGGTCGTGGAGGAAACGGAGCAGCGCGCCGATCACGCCGCGAAGCTCCCGTCGGTGGACGACCCGGTCGAGCATTCCGTGCCGAAGCAGGAACTCGGACCGCTGGAATCCCTCGGGCAGATCCCCGCGGATCGTCTGCTGGATGACCCGGGGTCCGGCGAAGCCGATGAGCGCCCTCGGTTCGGCGATGTTCAGATCGCCGAGCATCGCGTAGCTGGCGGTCACGCCGCCCGTCGTCGGATGGGTCAGCACCGAGAGGAACGGCAGCCCCTCATCGTCGAGGGCGGCGAGCGCGGCGGAGATCTTGGCCATCTGCATCAGGGACAGCGCGCCTTCCTGCATCCGCGCGCCCCCGGAACAGGAGACGATGATCAGCGGACGCCGCTCGTCGAGGGCGGTTTCGATGGCGCGGGTGATCTGCTCGCCGACCACGACGCCCATGCTGCCTCCGATGAAGCCGTACTCCATGACGGCGAGGATGACGGGGGTGTGCTCGATCCGGGCGCGGACCACGAGGATGGCGTCGTCGAGCCCGGTCTTCTCCGAAGCCCGCCGGAGGCGCTCGTAGTAGTCCATCCGGTCCCGGAACCGGAGCGGGTCGTTCGAACGGATCCCGCCCGGCATCTCCTGGATCGTGCCGCCATCCGCGAGCATCCGGACCCGGTCCCGCGCCGAAAGTCGCATGTGGAAGTCGCACCGCGGGCAGACTTCGAGGTTCTCCCGGAGCGCCTTCCCGTAGATGATTTCGGTGCAGCCGTCGCAGCGGATGAAGAGCCCCTTGGGAACGTGGGGCCGGGAACGTTCGGCCTGCTGCGAAGGGGAAGCGGCCGGGCTGGGCGACGAGGACACGGGGGTTGGGATCGTAACAGAGCCACCGACTCGCATGACGGGGCCAGAACTGTCGGTATGGATCGCCGCTCTTCCTATGGACCGCCGCCCTATGGAGCGCCCCGGTTCTCCCGGTAGGGGTTCTCCAGAGCGATTCCCGACGCGAAGCAGGCTGTGCCCTCATGGTGCCAGTCTGGAGACTGGCGCTCCATACGCGCCGCTCTCCAGAGCGGCACCGCGCCCCACTCCAGCCGGCGCCACCCTATGGAACGCCCCGGTTCTCCCGGTAGGGGTTCTCCAGAGTGGCGGTCCAGAGGCGCTCCTCGGCGCCTGCTACCGGGTTCGCTCGCCTGTGCCCGCCGCGCTCCGCGCCAGGAAGGGGAGGGCGCCCTCGATCCGGGCGACGCGCTCGCCCAGCGAGCGGAGATCCGCGCGGATCGCGCGCTGACCGGAGATGATGAGGGTCGAGAGGCCGATCCCGAGAGTGGCGCCGACGGCGACGATGGCGATGACTTCCGAACTCACAATCGGCAGTCTAGCACCCCGCTCGGGCTCCCGCCGCCCACCCCGCATCGCTAGCCTCTCCGGGTCGTGGCCGCCCTGAAGTACCCCAAGACCCCCTACTGGCCCTGGTCTCCGTCCATCGGCCGCGACGACCGCATCCTCCGCGATCCGTCCGTCTTCGTGGGTCCGGAGGTTGTGGTCACCGAAAAGCTCGACGGCGGGAACACGCTGCTCCACCGGGGCAACGTCTATGCCCGCAGCGTCACCGTCCCGTCCAGCGCCCCGTGGATGGCGATGGTCCGGAAGCACCACGCCTGGAGAGTGACCGAGCCCGATGTCCTGCTCTACGGGGAGGACCTCTACGGGATCCACAGCATCGAATACGACCCGATGCCGGAGGACGAGACATTCCGGGCCTTCGCGCTCCGCCGCGCGAGCGGAGACTTCGAGTCCTTCGACGACCTGAAGGCCTACGCGGAGTCCCGAGGCATCCCGGTCGCCCCGGTCCTCTTCCGCGGCCGGTTTGACTCGGTGGCCTCCATCCGGCGGTTCTTCGACGTGGAACACAGCCAGCCCTCCGTCCTCGGCGGCGAGCGCGAGGGGATGATCCTGCGTCTGGCGGGCCCCTGCCGGTCGGACCGATTCGCTCAGGTCACGGCGAAGTCGGTCCGCGTGAACCATGTCCAGACCGACCGCCACTGGACCCGCGCTTGGCGCCCGTGCCACCTCTTGCCGGCGAAAGGGTGGATCCCTGCCAGTGCCTGAGTCCGTGGCTCCGAACCACGAGTTCGATCACTTGGTGTGACGGGACACCTTGGTTTTTTGCTGCGGACAAAGCTGCTCCAGCGGCACACCCAGCCGCTCCAGCAACTGACGCTGCTCGTGCCAGTCGCTGTCCGTAGCGTTCAGAATCGAGGCACCCGCCTTCTTGGCGACCGCTAGGAACTTGCGATCCTTCCAATGAAGCGTGTTCGGAGGAAGTTCCCTGAATCCTCGCGACTCATCCGAAGGCGTGATTCGCACCCATTCGACTTCAGCCGTGTGCGGGCCACTCATGACGGCTTTGCAGAATCGACTCGCATAGCCATGACCTCCGGGCTCGAGAACGCGTCTCCGGTACTCACGAAGGATTTCCCAAGACGTATCAATACACACGATGGTCCTACTGCGCGTGACTTCCTTGAGTCGTGCCATGCACGCCAACTGACAGCGTAGGTCAGCCTGCGCGTCTATGTGGTCACAACTTGCCTTCTCGGCCGCTATCAGGACATTCGTGTCAACGACAACTCGGTTCAAGATGCCTCCTCCATACGGCGACGCAATCCTGCCTCCTGGATTGCGAAAACCTCTCCAAGTTCGTCGCCGAAGAAGTCCTTCGGCCAGTTCCGGATCTGCCCGTAACGATCAAGCTCGAGAGAATCAAGATTAGAGCCGTTCCGTCCCGGTGACACGAAGTACAGCCTCACGTCCTCAGAGCCGTCCGCTCCTTCCGCTCTCCGCCGCTGAATCCGACGCAGCAGATGCTCACTATGACTCTCGACGATGATCTGTATGCCTCGGGTCTTCATGGCGTGAAAGAAGACATCTGCAAGGACGGATTGGGCGGATGGATGAAGATGGATCTCCGGCTGCTCCAAGAGAACAGTTGACTTTGGTTCAACGTAATACAGAAGAACTAGGATTGGCAAGACTTGCGAGACACCGAATCCGACATCGGTTAGCGTCGTCTCAACCGCCCCGACGCGTGTCTTCACTAGAGCACGAGAGAGGTTGAACTGCGGAATTGGATCGAGCCGGAACTGCTCCACGAGACCCATCTCCTTGAGCCAATCGGAGATTGTCTCGTCAAATGGCCGCTCACGGTCTTGGCCGTCTTGAAGCGTCCTCCCCGACTTTGTGGCAGACAGAAGGGCATCAACGGTCCTCTCTCCTCGCACTCCTACGTCCGAGGGCCGGACTCCGCCGGAACGGTAAATCCGACGAGGTGGTTCTCGTAGGGGGCCGAGGTAATGGATGCCGTCCAGTAGAACCTCATAGTCGTACGCGATCCGTGACAGGCGGAACCACCGCAGGCGCTTCTCTGACGGGCGGCCGGAGCCTCGTGGGATGCCGTAGCGCAGCGAGGGAGGGATCCGAAGGATGTAGCCCTTGGAAGGGCTCCAGCTGTCCGGGTACTCAACATCCCTATCGTCCTCGCCCGACGTCACGACCCCGCGCTCATCCCGCAATTCATATGTGTCGCCACGGAGCTCCACTCCCATCGCATCGTCACCGCGCCGATACCACAATCTCTGTGTCTTGATTTCAGAGTCATGGAGGTGCACACTGGAGTCAAGGCGAAGTCTTCGTCCTAGCGACCGCCGCCCTGGACGACTCCTGGTTGTTCGGCTGCTGGATCTTCGGAGCCATGGATGTAGCCGCGAAGTCCACTCGAGTGTCCAGGACAGTGAGAGACTTGCGTCCTGACCGTAGAGAACGTCCTCCAGCCGGCCAAGGTTGACCAGTTGGTTGTGTCCCCCAAGGTCTAGTGTGATCCGAGAGTCGGTCGTGTCCCGCGTCTGCTTCAGCATCAGGAGGAACTGGGACAGGCTGCTCTTCCCCGAGCTGTTGGCCCCGAAGATACCGGTGAGCTGGCCGAACTGGAAGTCCACATGCTTCCATGCCTTGAAGTTCTCGAGACGAAGTCTGGTTATCACGGCGGTTCTTCCTGTGGGCGAAGGACTCTATGGTGGCGGCATGTTGCCGCCGCTCAGCTTGGCCGATTGTATCAGAGCACCAGGCCGAGGACGTGTTCCTCGTGCATCCGGCGCTCGATCTGCGAGCGGGCGCCCGCTCCCCAGCGCGCCGGCATCATCCGGCGGTCGCGGTCGAGCCGGCGCCGGCCGATTCCGATGACCTCGAAGCCCACCTCCTCGGCCAGCGAGGCCAGCGCGAGATGGGTCTCGACATCCAGGCCGCGGAGGACCGACGACCCCACGACCACGACCGCCGCGCCTCCCCGCCGGAGAACGCGGGCCATCTCGCGCAGCACGGCCGCCATGTCCCCGAAGTAGCGCCGCAGCACTGCCGCTTTCCGCCGGTCGAGCGCGGCGAGGGCGGTCAAGGTGCGTTCGCAGCGACCCGGCAGACCGCTCCGGCCGCCGTCGAGCACCGCGTCGTGTCCCACGTAGCGACGGCGCAGGCGGGTCAGGTCGGCGGTCTTCCACCCCAGCCAGACCAGCGAGAACTTGTGCGCCCGCATGTAGTCGATCGCGCCGTTGGCGTAAGGCGGCGAAGTCACGATCAGGTCCACGCTCGCCGCCCGGAGCCCGGTGTCCGCCGCCGGGGCGTCGAGCACCCGGGCGGGCGGCGCATCCCTGCCGGTCCGCCGGGATCGGATGCGGCGAAGACGGCTCTCGAACACCGCCAGCGCCGACTTCGGCGCCTTGCTCGCGACCCGGTGGGGTCGGGTGTGCGCCAGGTCCCGCGCGAGCGACACGCCGCCCGACTTGGCGATGATCGCGGAGGAGAGCACGACCTCGAGGAACCGCTGCGTTCGCGGCTCGGGAACGGCGGCGATCGCGGCGGCCAGCGCTTCCAGTTCGAGCTGCTGCGCCGGACGGAACCAGTAGTCCACGAACTTCCGCGTCGCCTCGTCGAATCGGCGGTCGCGGTCGCGCTCCAGCGCGGCGCGGTCGCCCCGGAGGCGGGATGCGGCGACCGCGAGCACTTCACGTCCCGCCGCCGCGGTCCCGTCCGGGTCCGGGGCATCCAGCTTGGCGGCCGCGATGCGGCGGGCGAGGGGATCGATGTCGCAGCCGATGGCCCGGCGCCCGAGTCGCTGCGCCTCGACCAGAGTCGTGCCGGAGCCCGCCATCGGGTCGAGGACGGCGTCTCCGGGCCGCGACAGGACTTCGATGACGCGGCGGGGCAGGGCGGGCGGGAACTTCGCCGGGAACGGGTGCCAGCCGTGGCGGCCGGCAGAGGCCCGGCGTCCATGGAATCCGAGATCCTCGGCGAGCAGCGCTCGCAGCCGCTCGGCGACGGGTGGCGCTCCCGGGTCGCTCGGCGTCGCCGCCGGCGGCAGCGGGAAGAGCGTGGGCGCCTCGGTCACGTGCATCCGGCGGCGAACAGGCGAACACCGGAAGCGTCATTTTCCCCCGCCGCCCCAGCCGGAAGGCGCGACTCCCGGAGCCGCGGTTTCCCGTAGCGGCTTCCGTCACGCCCGGATGCGCGGTGAAGCTTCGGCGCTTCGGCGATTCCGACGGGTCTCCCCGGCGCCCCGCGAACGAAGGCCCCTGCTCCGAATGGGGTACGGGAAAACCCGGCTAAGATCGGCTGCGCGGAGGTTCCCGGATCCATGGAAGCCAAGACCCTGAATCAGCTCCTCGCCGCTGCGTGCGCCCGGCACGACAAGCCCGACGCCCTCATGCACAAGGTGGACGAGGAGTGGAAGAACGTCTCGTCCGCCGCGTGGCTGGACGCGGCCCGCGACGTCGCCATGGGCCTCGACGCCTTCGGCGTCAAGAAGGGCGAGCGGGTGGTCCTCCTCTCCGAGAACCGCGTGGAGTGGTTCTTCGTGGAGGCCGGGCTCCAGATCCTCGGCGCGGTGACGGTGCCGATCTATCCCAGCCTGACCGCCTCCCAGGTGGCCTACATCGTCAACAACTCGGGCGCTCGGGTCGTCGTCTGCTCGACGGCCGAGCAGCAGGCCAAGGTCGCCGAGGTCCGCGACGAGCTGTCCACCGTGGAAGCCGTCTATTCGCTCGACGAGCCGACGATCGAGTCGAACGCCGAATCGTGGACGGTGGTCACCGACGCCGGGAAGCGCGCCCGCCAGGCCGATCCCGGGGGCCCCGAACGGCTCGCGGCCGAGGTCGAGGAGGACGATCTCGCGACCATCATCTATACCTCGGGCACGACCGGAGACCCCAAGGGGGTGATGCTCACCCAGGCGAACCTCCTCACGAACGCCCTCGTGGGCGCCCGCACCATCGCGACCCTCGCGGACGACGACATCGCGATCTCGGTCCTCCCCTACGCCCACGTGTTCGCCCGCATGGTGGCCCACTACCTCTACCCGCACGTCGGGGTCACGATCGCCATCGCCGAGAGCATGGACACCCTGGTGAAGAACATCGACGAGGTCCGGCCCACGGTCATGGCCTGCGTGCCGCGCTTCTACGAGAAGATGCGCGACAAGGTCATGGACTCGGCCGCGCAGGGCAGCCCGGTGAAGCAGAAGATCTTCCACTGGGCCTTCCGCGTGGGTTACGCCGTGGGGCGTCACCGCCAGGAGGGGACCGAGCCCTCCGCCTGGCTCGCGTTCCGCTACAAGGTCGCGACCAGGCTCGTCTTCAGCAAGCTGCACGCGAAGCTCGGCGGCCGGATGAAGCTGTTCGTCTCCGGCGGCGCCGCGCTGCCGCGGGACGTGGCCGAGTTCTTCCTCGCCGCCGGCTGGCTCGTGATCGAGGGCTACGGCCTCACCGAGACCTCGCCGGTCATCAGCGTGAACCGGCCGGATCGCTTCCGGTTCGGGACCGTGGGGCCGGTGGTCGAGGGCGTCGAGGTCCGGATCGCCGACGACGGCGAGATCCTCTGCCGCGGCCACAACGTGATGAAGGGCTACTTCGGCAACGAAGCGGCGACCGCCGAGGCGATCTCCGACGGCTGGTTCCACACCGGGGACATCGGCGAGTTCGACGACGACGGCTTCCTCCGGATCACGGACCGCAAGAAGGATCTCCTCGTCACCGCCGGCGGCAAGAACGTGGCGCCGCAACCGATCGAAGGTCGGCTCAAGGCGAGCCCGGTGATCTCCGAGATCGTCATGGTCGGCGACGGCAAGCCCTACCTCTCCGCGCTCGTGGCGCCCGACTTCGACGCGCTCGGCGCCTGGTGCGCGAGCAACGGCGTCGAGGCGGATGGACCCGACGCCATGGCGGCCAGCGACCGGGTGCGCGAGCACCTCATGGCCGAGGTCGAGCGGCTCAGCGAGGGCCTCGCCTCCTTCGAGCGGGTCAAGAAGATCGCGGTGATCGCTTCCGTCTTCTCGATCGAGACCGGCGAGCTGACCCCGACGCTCAAGGTGAAGCGGCCGGTCGTGGCGAAGCGCTACGCGGACGTCATCGAAAACCTCTACGCGGCCTGAGCCCGGAGCGGCCCGCGTTCCGTCGCCGGCCCGCCCGAGGGGCTGCCGTCTGACGTGACGACCGACCCGTTCGAGACCGTGATCGGGCTCGAGGTCCACGTGCAGCTCGACACCCGGACCAAGCTGTTCTGTCCGTGCCGGAACACGTTCGGCGAGCCTCCCAACACGCAGATCTGCCCGGTCTGCTACGGCCTTCCCGGGGCGCTCCCGGTTCCGAACCGGCGCGCCGTCGAGCTCGCGGTCGTCGCGGCGCTCGCGCTCGACTGCCGCGTGGAGCCCGAGTCCGTCTTCGAGCGGAAGAACTACTTCTATCCCGACCTGCCGAAGGGCTACCAGATCACCCAGTACGAGAGGCCGCTCGCCCGCAGCGGCGGCGTCCGGATCCAGGTCGGCGATGGGCCGTCCCGCACGATCCGCATCCACCGCATCCAGCTCGAGGAGGACGCCGGGAAGCTGGTCCACGACGGCTACCGGGGGTCGGAGGAAGGCAGCGGCGTGGACTTCAACCGGGCCGGCGTCCCGCTCATCGAGATCGTGAGCGAGCCCGACCTGCGTTCCGCCGCCGAGGCCGGGGCCTACGGTCGGACGCTCCGCCAGCGCATCGTCCACGCCGGAGTCTCGGACGCCGACATGGAGAAGGGCAACCTGCGGATGGACGGCAACATTTCCGTCCGTCGCCGGGGGGAGGCCGCCCTCGGGGCCAAGGTCGAGCTGAAGAACCTGAACTCCTTCCGTTACCTCGAGCGGGCTCTCACCTACGAGGAGGCCCGTCAGCGGGAGCTCCTCCGCGTCGGGGGCGTCGTGGTCCAGGAGACCCGTCTGTTCGACGAGAGTCAGGGGCGCAGCTTCGCGATGCGGTCCAAGGAGGAGGCTGCCGACTACCGCTACTTCCCCGACCCGGACCTGCCGCCGCTCCGACTTCCGCCGGAGCTGGTGGAGTCCGCCCGCGCCGGACTCCCCGAGGTCCCCGCCGACCGCGCGGCCCGATTCGTCCGCGACTTCGCGCTCGCGGACGACGCCGCGCGCCGGATCGCGACCCGTCGCGAGCTCGCCGACTACTTCGAAGCCGTGGTCGCGGGCGCGGCGGACTCGGGCGCCTCCGCCCGGGAGGTCGCGCCGGTCGCAGCCTCGTTTCTCACGACTGACGCGGTCGCCCGGGAGAAGCAGGACGGCGGCTTCCGGGCGCCGCCGCGGTCGCTCGGCGAACTCATGGCGCGGCTCGCCGACGGCCGGCTGCCCCGCAACGCCGCCCGGGACCTCTTCGATGCGCTCGCCGACCGGGGAAGACGCGCTCCACCGCTCGACGCGCTGATCGCCGAGCTCGGGTTCGGCGATCTCGCCGGCGCGGGCCGCCTCCAGCGGGCGGCGGCGGAGGTCATCGCGGCGCATCCGGCGGAGGCGGAGGCCTACCGGGCCGGACGGACGAAGGTCATCGGCTTCCTCATGGGCCGGCTGCTGCGCGAACTCCGCGGCAAGGCGGACGCCCGCGCCGCCCGCTCCGCGCTCGAACGGGCGCTCGACGCCGACTGAGCGACCTCGCGCCGCTCGTCGCCATCGGCGGCGCGAGCTGCACCGGAAAGACCCGGTTTGCGCGCAGGCTGGCGGAGGCGCTCGCCCCCCGGCGCGCGGTGGCGCTCTCCCTCGACGACTACTACCGGGACACCTCCCATCTCACCCGCGCCGAACGCGGCCGGGTGAACTACGACGAACCGGCGGCGTTCGCGCTCGGCGCCTTCGTCGCCGATGTGGACCGCCTGCGACGCGGGCGAGCCATCCCCCGCCGCCGCTACGACTTCTCGACCGGCGCCGCCCGGACCGCGGGGAGGCTCGGTCCCGCGGAGGCGGTGCTCGCCGAGGGCCTCTTCGCGCTGTGGGAGCCGCGGATCGCGGAAGCGGCAGACCTTCGCGTTCTTCTCGAAGGCGACGACGACCGGCTGCTCGAGCGGCGGATCGCCCGGGACGGCGCGGAGCGCGCCTACACCCCCGAAGAAGTCCGGGAGCGGTTCCGGGCGACCGTCATCCCGTCGCAGCGCCGGTACCTCCGGGGCGCGGCGGAACGGGCCGACCAGGTGTTCCCGATGGACTGGGACGGCCGCCACATCGCGCTCGCCGCCGCCCGTCTGCCGCCGCGGTTCTCGCGGTAGCGGCCCCACCCGGCACGGAGCGCCCCTCTATGGAACGCCGCTCTCCAGAGCGGCAATTCCCGACGCGAACCCGGCTGCGCGCTCCGCCGGCGCATCACTTGCCGGCGCGCCGGGCCGGTTCTCGCGGTAGCGGCCCTGCCCGGCACGCGTACGCCGGCGACGCCGAGATCCTGCCCGGCAGATTGCCGGCGCGCCGGGCTCCCGCCCGGCACGGGTACGCCGGCGACGCCGAGCTCCTGCCCGGCCGATTGCCGGCGCGCCGGGCTCCCGCCCGGCACGGAGCGCCCCTCTATGGAAGCCCCCACCGGGAGAACTGGCCGGTCTCCAGCCCGCCACCGCAATGGAATCCGGCTGCGGCCGCGAATTGCCGCTCTGGAGAACCCCTACCGGGAGAACCGGGGCGCTCCATAGGAAGTCGCGCCGTCGCCGGCGCGCCGCGCTCCCGCCCGGCACGGAGCGCCCCTCTATGGAAGCCCCCACCGGGAGAACTGGCCGGTCTCCAGACCGGCACCGCAATGGGATCCGGCTGTGGCCGCGAATTGCCGCTCTGGAGAACCCCTACCGGGAGAACCGGGGCGCTCCATAGGAAGTCGCGCCGTTGCCGGCGCGCCGGGCCGGTTCTCGCGGTAGCGGCCCTGCCCGGCGCGCGCCACACAGCGCTTGCCGCCGCCCGTCTGCCTCGCCCGGGGGATACTCCGCCCGGAGACGACCGAAACCGCCCCGGAAAGGACCCCCGCCGTGACTCCTCGAACCCTTCGCATCGGGCACAGCCCCGATCCCGATGACGCCTTCATGTTCTGCGCGCTCGCCCACGGCGCGGTGCGGATCCGCGACTACGAGGTGGAGCACGTCCTCGAGGACATCGAGAGCCTGAACCGGCGGGCGATGCGCGGGGAACTCCCGATCACCGCGATTTCGGCTCACGCCTACCTCTCGGTGGCGGACCGCTACTGGATCATGGCGTCGGGCGCGAGCATGGGCGAGAACTACGGCCCCGTCGTCGTGAGCCGCCGTCCCGGAGAGCTCGCCGACCTCGTCGGGCGCCGGGTCGCGATCCCCGGCCCGTGGACCACGGCGGCGCTGCTGGCGCGCTGCTACATCGGCGAGTTCGAGCCGGTCGTCGTCCCGTTCGACGAGATCTTCGACGCGGTGGACGACGGCCGCGCCGAAGCCGGGGTCGTGATCCACGAGGGCCAGCTCACCTGGGAGGCGCGCGGCTACCACCTGCTCTCCGACTTCGGCGTCCGCTGGCAGGAGGAGTGCGGCCTGCCGCTCCCGCTCGGGCTCGACGTGGTGCGGAAGGACCTCGGCCGGGAGCTCGCGACCGAGGTGAACCGGGCTATGCGCGACAGCATCGCCTGGGCCTACGCCAACGAGGAAGAGGCGCTCGACTACGCCCTCCGGTTCGGACGCGGCCTCGAACGCGAGCTGGGCCGCCGGTTCGTGAAGATGTACGTCTCGGAGCGCACCCGGGACATGGGCGATGCGGGCGAGGCGGCGCTGCGGCGGCTGTTCGCGATGGCGGCGGAGGCGGGCGCCGTCGAGAAGGCCCCCGACTTCACCCTGATCCGGTAGCCGTCCCCGCGCCGGAGGAACAGGACCGCCATGCTGCTCGCCTTCGATGTCGGGAACACGAAGACCGCGATCGGGCTCCACGACGGCGATCGGTGGGTCCACACCTGGCGCGTGTCCACCCGGCCCGGCCGGCTCCCGGACGAGATGGCGGCGCAGCTCGACGGCCTCCTCGGTCTCGCCGGGTGTCCGCGCGACCGGATCCGGCGGCTGGCGGCGGCGAGCGTCGTGCCCGCGGTCACCGGCGCCCTCCGGACCCTGGCGGAGCAGCACTTCGGGAGCCGGTTGTTCGTCCTCGACCACCGGACCGCGCACGGCATCACCCTCGCGGTGGCGACTCCCGAGGAGACCGGGCCCGACCGGATCGCGAACACGATCGCGGTCCACCACCACTACCGCGTGGACGCCATCGTGCTCGACGCCGGAACCGCGCTGACCTTCGATGTGATTTCCGCGGGCGGCGAGTACCGGGGCGGGGCGATCGCGCCCGGGCTCGGCATCTCCGCGGAGGCGCTCGTCCGACGCACGGCCCGCCTGCCCCGGATCGAGCTCAGGCCGCCGAAGCGGGTCGTCGGGCGGCACACCGTCGCGGCCCTTCGTTCGGGGCTCGTCCTCGGATGGACCGGCATGGTCCGCGAGATGGTCCGGCTGCTCCGCGCCGAAGTCGGCGGCGATCCGCTGGTGATCGCCACCGGCGGCGGCGCCCGTCAGGTCGCGGAGTGGAGCGGCGTGGTGGACCGCGTGGACGAGCGCCTCACGCTCGAGGGCGTCCGCATCGCCTGGTCGCGGAACGCCGACGGGAAAACGGCGACCGCCGCTACCTGACGCGAACTCCGGCGAGCCGGCCGACCTGGCCGATCGCGGCGCCGAAGGTCGCGAACTGCCAGAACGTCCCCGGGATCACCCCGACGATGCACAGGACGATGGACAGATCCCCCAGGATCGCGATGAAGATCAGCGTGAGGAGCAGGAAGAAGTAGTTCCCGCGCGCCCGGCGCACATTGTCGAAGGCGTCCCCGAACGCGAATCCGGAGGCGAGCGATCCGGTGGCGGCGAGGTTCATCAGGTTCGCCGGCAGGATGCCCTTCGCGAGCAGCACGGTCATCATGAGGAGGAAGAGCGAGAAGAGCCCGATCAGCGCGCCGACGACCATGAGGCCGGGGGCGTCGTCCGCTTCCCCGAATCCGATCAGCAGGCCTCCGAAGGCGAGGAGCGCCAGCCCCACCGCGACCGCGACCACGATGTGGACGACGATCACGACGGCGGCCTTGAGCCCGTCCATCAGGATGCCGCCGAACTCGTTGCCCCAGTCGGGCATGGGGTGCTCGTCGCCCCGCAGGACGCCGCGGGCGGTGCGGACGCCGAAACCGAGCAGCAGGAACAGCCCGAGCCCGAGGAACGGGATGAGCAGCACCGCGACGCAGCCCACCAGGAACTTGCCGAGAGCGTGGGGGTCGCGGAACGCGGTTCCCAGAACGCCCGAGAAGTCGAACCGCTGCGGAGGCGGGTCCGCGGGCGGCGGGGGAGGGGCGCCCGGCGTGGGGTCTTCGATGGCGGATGCGTCGTTCACTTCGAGAGGTCCTTTCGGGGCGTCCGCCCCGGTATCCTTTGCTGTTTCCCCCTAACGCAGATGTCACGGAATCCGTTCAACTCCCTCGAAACCCACCCGACCGCCGAGGGCCCGGCGCGGATCTTCGCGCTGGACGCCCTCGAACGGGCCGGCCTCGGCTCGCTGTCGCGGCTCCCGTTCTCGATCCGCGTCCTCCTCGAGTGCCTGCTCCGCAACGAGGATGGCCGCACCGTCACCGAGGACGATGTGGCCGCGCTCGTGGCGTGGGATCCGCAACACCCGTCCCGCCGCGAAGTCCCGTTCCGGCCCGCCCGCGTCGTCCTCCAGGACTTCACCGGAGTTCCGGCGCTCGTGGACCTGGCGGCGATGCGTTCGGCGCTCGCCCGGATGGGCGGCGATCCGTCCCGGATCAACCCGAGAGCGCCGGTGGACCTGGTGATCGATCACTCGGTCGTCGTGGACGCCTTCGGGAGTCCGATGGCGCACCGGGAGAACGCGAAGCGGGAATTCGAGCGGAACCAGGAGCGCTACCGGTTCCTGCGCTGGGGGCAGAAGGCGTTTTCCCGATTCCGCGTCGTCCCGCCCGCCACCGGGATCGTCCACCAGGTGAACCTCGAGCTGCTCGCCAAGGTCGTTGCGGCCGACGGGGAAGGGGACGAGCGGGTTCTGTTCCCGGACACTCTGGTCGGCACCGACTCGCACACCACGATGATCAACGGGCTCGGCGTCCTCGGCTGGGGCGTCGGCGGCATCGAGGCGGAAGCCGCCATGCTGGGCCAGCCCTGCTACCTGATCACGCCCCGCGTCGTCGGGTTCCGGCTGTCCGGCGAACTCGCCGAGGGCGTCACCGCGACCGACCTCGTCCTCACGATCACCGAGCGCCTCCGCGCCCACGGCGTCGTCGAGAGCTTCGTCGAGTTCTTTGGCGAAGGGCTGGCGCAGATCTCCCTCTCCGATCGCGCCACCGTCGCGAACATGGCGCCCGAGTACGGGGCCACCATGGGGTTCTTCCCGGTGGACGCCGAGACGCTCGCCTACCTCCGCCGCACCGGCCGCACCGACGCCGAGGTGGATCGGGTGGAGACCTACACGAAGCGGCAGGGCCTCTTCCGCACCGCGGAGACTCCGGATCCCGAGTATTCCGATGTCCTCGATCTCGACCTCGCCTCGGTCGTCCCGAGCCTCGCCGGACCGAAGCGGCCCCAGGACCGGGTGGCGCTCTCCGACATGAAGCGGGCGTTCCGCGCCTCGCTCAGCGCCCCGGTGGGGGCGAGCGGCTTCGGTCTCGCCGCCGACGAGCTGGGTCGGAGTGCGAACGCCGGCAACGGCGCGAACCTCGGCCACGGGGCGGTCGTCATCGCGGCGATCACCTCCTGCACGAACACCTCGAACGCCGGCGTCATGCTGGCGGCCGGTCTGCTGGCGCGAAAGGCGGTGGAGCGCGGGCTCCTGACTCCTTCGCACGTGAAGACCTCGCTCGCGCCCGGCTCGAAGGCCGTCACCGAGTACCTGCGCGAAGCGGGACTCCTCGGGCCGCTCGCCGATCTCGGCTTCCACCTGGTCGGCTACGGCTGCACCACCTGCATCGGGAACAGCGGTCCGCTTCCGGAGTCCGTGGAACGGGCCATCGGGGACGCCGACCTGGTGGCCGCATCGGTGCTTTCCGGCAACCGGAACTTCGAGGGCCGGGTCCACGCCAGCGTGCGGGCCAACTACCTCGCCTCGCCGCCGCTCGTCGTCGCCTACGCGCTCGCCGGCACAGTGGACATCGACCTCGCCACCGAGCCGCTCGGCCGCGACGCCGCCGGCGACGCCGTCCATCTGCGGGATCTGTGGCCGACCAGCGACGAAATCCGCTCCGCGCTCGACAAGGCGCTCCAGCCGGCGACGTTCCGGCGGATGTACGGGAACGTCTGGAACGGCAACCCGACCTGGAACGAGATTCCGGTGGACGGCTCCGAGCTCTACGCCTGGGACGATGACTCGACCTACATCCAGGAGCCGCCGTTCTTCGAGGGGATGAGCGCCGACGCCACGGCGCCCGCCGATGTCGAAGGCGCGCGGATCCTCGTGCGCTGCGGCGACTCGGTCACGACGGATCACATCTCCCCGGCGGGGCCCATCGCGGGCGACTCTCCCGCCGCCTCGTACCTGGAGAACCGCGGCGTCTCCCGGCGCGACTTCAACTCCTACGGCTCCCGGCGCGGAAACGACCGGGTCATGCTGCGCGGCACGTTCGCCAACGTCCGCTTCCGCAACGAGCTGGTGCCCGGCGTGGAGGGCGGCTTCACCGTCCATCACCCCTCCGGGGAGCGGACCACGATCTTCGAGGCGGCGCGCCGCTACCGGGAGGCGGACACCCCGCTCGTCATCCTCGCGGGCAAGGAGTACGGCACCGGGTCTTCGCGGGACTGGGCTGCGAAGGGGACCCTCCTCCTCGGCGTCCGCGCCGTGATCGCGGAGAGCTTCGAGCGCATCCACCGCAGCAACCTCGTCGGCATGGGCGTCCTCCCCCTCGAATTCCCGGAGGGCCAGAGCGCCGCTTCGCTCGGGCTTCGCGGCGACGAGACGATCGGCATCGCCGGCGTCTCGAACGGGCTCGCCCCCGGGGCCGAGCTCGAAGTGACCGCCTCATCCGCCGACGGCTCGACCCGGACCTTCAGCGCCCGCTGCCGTCTCGATTCGGCGGTCGAGGTGGACTACTACCGAAACGGCGGCATCCTGCCCACCGTCCTCCGCGAACTCGCCGAGTAGCCCCCCGGCCCGCCCCTTACCGGCGCCTTGCCGGCGCGCCGGGCCGGTTCTCGCGGTAGCGGCCCTGCCCGGCACGGCTGCCGGCGCGCCGCTCTATGGAGCGCCGCTCTCCAGAGCGGCACCGCGCCCAGTCCAGCCGGCGCCGCCCTATGGAGCGCCCCGGTTCTCCCGGTCGGGGTTCTCCAGAGCGGCAATTCCCGAAGCGAAACCGACTGCGCCCTCCGCCGGCGCGCCGGTGTATGGAGCGCCGCTCTCCAGAGCGGCACCGCGCCCCAGTCC
>JAJEAO010000054.1 GCA_022822745.1 Acidobacteriota bacterium | reverse complement strand
CTTGTGAAAATACGGGGTGCTCAGGGGATGCTGTGGCAGGTGACCCGGCCCCGGCCGACTGCGTCCAAGTTGTTGAAAGGAATGAAGATAGAGGCACCGAAGCCGATCCTGCGACTCTACTGAACCGGTCGAGATCCCTAGTGACACGGGATTTTCCCGTGTACGCCCGTAAGTTCATTACCTACATGTACTTATGGACACCATGCATCTATGAACTGTCAAACTCGGGTCTCACCACTTCTGGCCGCTGGACCGCTCGCTCAGCGCGCTACCGGAGTCGGTCTGCGCGCGGATCCAGGGGTATCGGCAGGTCACGGACGCCGTCCTGGTGGCCACGGCGATCCAGCAGGGTGGACAGTTCGTGACCTTCGATGCCGGCGTGCCGGGACTCGTGCCGCCGCGCCGCCAGGCCTCAGTACGCCTGCTTCCGGTCTGAGCCCGCGGCTGGATCGCCCCCCAGACCGGGAACCGGGGCGCTCCACAGGGCGCTCCACGCGATCGGCGGAGAGCCCCGCTGGCGACGCAGCCGGAGCAGGTTCCGATGCCCGACGACGACCGAGCCGGGCCGGAAGTACTGGCTCGACCCCGAACGGCGCTCCCGGTGGGTGACCTCGGCTTCGGCGAACCGGATCCCGCGCTCCCCCAGACCGGCGAGGAACTCGACGATCGCAGTGCCGTCGTCGAAGGTCGTCGGGACGGCGTCCACGAGGTCGCGGCGGAACAGCCGGAAGTCGCAGTCCCAGTCCCGCAGCGGCGGCAGGTCGAATGTCGCCGCCACTGCCCGCTGAAAGCGCGGCCCGAGCACGCGACGCAGCCGCGGGTCGGCCCGCCGAAGGCGGTAGCCGTTCACCAGGTCCACCCCCGGGCGCAGCGCGCCCAGCAGTCGGGTCAGCTCCGCCGCATCGAACTGCCCGTCCCCATCGGTGTAGGCGACGAGCGGCATCCGCGCCGCGCCGAACAGATCCCGCAGCGTCGCGCCGTAGCCGCGATTCTCCGCGTGGCGCAGGACGCGCAGCTCCGGGATCTCGCGGGCGAGCCGATCGAGGGCAGCCCCGGTCCCATCGGTGCTGCCGTCGTCGAGAACGAGCAACTCGAAGGGCCGGCCGGAGCCGACCAGCGCCTCCCGGCCGCGGCGCAACACCCACCCGATCGAGCCGGCGTCCTGGTAGGCCGGGAAGCAGAAGCTGATGCCGCGAGCGCCCGCCCGCGCGCTGCCGGTCATGCGTCGGCGAAGATTCGCGGACGCCGGCCCCCCGCTGCATGGAACGACTCGCTCTCGACCGCTTCGCCTCCCCGTGGCTGCGCAACCAGCACCTCGCCCGCTACCGCTGGGCTGCCGGGATGGCGCGCGGAGGCCGCGTGCTCGACCTCGCCTGCGGCTCCGGGTATGGCTCGGCGATGCTCCTGGCCGCCGGCGCCCGATCGGTCGTCTCCGCGGACCTCTCGGCGGAGGCGTTCCTCGAGGCCGACCGGGCGCGAAGCGGAGTCGGGGGGTCGCCTCTTCGCGGGGTCCGGGCGGACGCCGCCGCGCTGCCGTTCCAGGACGCCAGCTTCGACCTCTATGTCTCCTTCGAGACGATCGAACACGTGGAGGCCGATACCCGGGTCGTCGCCGAGGCGCGCCGGGTGCTGGCCCCGGGCGGCGTGTTCCTCTGCTCCACGCCGGAGCGCGCAGTGATCAGCCCCGGTCGCACCCTCGCGGACCGCCCCGACAACCCGTACCACGTGCGGGAGTACGAACTCGCCGAGTTCGAGGCGCTGCTGCGCCCGGCGTTTCCGGACATCGAGTGGTTCGGCCAGACGCCGTGCTCCGAGGGGTGGAAGCGACTCCTGACGGCGGTCGGCGCGCGGTCCCCGCGGCTGGCTCACGGCGCGCATCGGGCGCGGAACATCCTCCGTCTCCCGGCGGAGCGGGAGCAGCGGCACGCCCCCTACCGGCTCCGGGGCGCCTCAGGCTGGCCGGAAGTGCTCATCGCCCGATGCGGGCCCCGGAACGCGGGTCGCTAACGGGAGAGGACCGTGGCTTCCTCGATCACGATGGGAACCTCGGGGACATCGTTGTGCCCGGCGCGACTCACGACCGGCGAACCCTCGATCCGGTCCACCGCCTCCATGCCCGAAACCACCTTCCCGAAGACCGCGTAGCCCCAGCCCCGCGGCGTGGGCGAGGTGTGGTCGAGCACCGGGTTGTCCTTCGTGTTCACGAAGAACTGCGAGCTGGCGCTGTGCGGGTCCATGGTCCGCGCCATCGAGAGCGTGCCCCGGAGGTTCTGCAGGCCGTTCCGGGCCTCGTTCTGGATGGGATCCCGGGTCTCCTTCTCCTGCATCTCCGCGGTGAACCCGCCGCCCTGGATCACGAAGCCCCGGACGACCCGGTGGAAGATCGTGCCGTCGTAGAACCCGTCCTCGACATAGCGGAGGAAGTTGTCCACCGTCTCGGGGGCGTCCTCGGGATACAGCTCGATCCGCAGGTCACCCACCGAAGTGCGCATCAGGACCGTGGGGAGATCCATTCGGAGATCGGCGTCGCGGGTTGCGCCGTCGGCCGATTCGGGAGTCGCGGCCATCTCGGTTTCCGTCTCCTCGGCGGACTCCGCAGCCTCCCCGGAATCGTCGTCGGAACCGGTCCCGCCCCCGCAGCCGGCGAAGGCCAGCGCGGCGGCGAGGCCGACCGCGGCGCCGGTCAGCAGGACGCGGGCGGAAGCCCGGGGGGGTCGAGAGGGAGTGGGCACGATCGTTCTCCGGAGGAAAGCGGAAGGGAGGGGCTACGCGGTGGGCGCCGCTTCCAGTTCGAGGAGCCACCGCTTGGCGTCGAGACCGCCACCGTAGCCCGTCAGCTCGTCGGAGGATCCCACGATCCGGTGGCAGGGGATGACCAGCGGGAGCGGGTTGCGGGCGTTCGCGGCGCCGACGGCGCGGACCGCATTCGGGTTGCCCACGGCGCGAGCGATCTCGGCGTAGGTGGCGCGACCGCCGTAGGGCACCCGCGCCACCTCGTCCAGCACCGACTTCTGGAACTCGGTCCCGGTGCGGTGGACCGGGAACGTGAAGTCGCGGAGCAGCCCGAGGAGGTACTGGCGGATCTCGAAGGCGAAGGCGGCGTGTTCGCCGAGAGCCGCGGGGGTGCTGCGACGCACCGCGCGCCGCCTCCACTCGCGGGACGCCGGGCTTCGCCGTTCGTCACAGAAGAGGACGCCGGCGAGTCGCCTCTCGCCTCCGGCGCCGGCGACGCTCAGGAGTTCGAGGCGGCCGATCTCCGGGACGCCGGTGTGCAGATAGGACGAGCGACAGTCGAGCATTCGGGCGGGCATCGGGGCGGGCGGCGGATTCTACCGGCCCGCCGGTAGGCTTCCCGCGTCTCTCCGGACCATGCCCAGCGCCCCCGAACGACTCCCCGTGGCCGTGCTCTTCGACTGGGACGGGACCCTCGCCGACACGTTCGCGGCGACCCGCGCCGCCTCGCTGGCGGTGTTTCGGCACTTCGGCGTCGTGATGGACGACGCCCGCTACCGGGACACCTACCGCCCCGACTGGCACCAGACCTACCGCGAGCTGGGCATCCCGGAGGATCGCTGGGAGGAAGCCGGAGAAGTCTGGCGGGCGCGCTATCTCGAAGGCAGCGTGGGTCTGCGGCTCCTGCCGGGCGCGGCTCGCGTGCTGGACGACCTCGACGCCGCCGGGATGCTGACCGGAGTCGTCACCTCCGCCGACCGGGAGCGGTTCCGGTCCGATCTCGCCCGACTGGGCCTGGGAGAACGCTTCCGGGCCCTGGTGGCGTTCGAGGACGCCACCCGCAAGAAGCCGCACCCGGAGGGCCTCCGGCTGGCGCTCCGGCGGCTCGGCGCGAGCCCCGAGAGCGTCCTCTATGTCGGCGACCGCCCCGAGGACATCGAGATGGGCCGGCGGGGAGGCGTCCGGACCGCGGCGGTCGTGAGCGCGTTCAGCGACGAGGCCATGCTCCGGGCCGCCGAGCCCGACCTGTTCCTCGACTCGATTCGCGACCTGCCCGCCGCCATCGGGGCCTGAGCGCCGGGCGTGCCGACCCGCGGAGACCCCTCGCGCTCCCGCTATCCGGACAGCGCCGTCTTCTATCGCGATCTCGAGCGCACCTACGAGACCGCGGCGCGCGCCGAGGGCGTCTGGATCGAGGCCGGGGACGGGCGACGGTGGCTGGATGCCTGCGGCGGGGCGCTCACGGTGAGCCTGGGACACGCCCGCCCGGAGCTGGCCCGAGCCGCCTCCCGGCAGCTCGGCGCCGTCTCCTATGTCCACGGATCCCAGTTCACGACCCGCGCCATGGAGGAGGCGGCGGAGGCGCTCGTCGCCTCGCTCCCGGCCGGCTACCGGGGATCGAAGGTCTATCTGACGCCGGGCGGCGCCGAGTCGGTGGAGACCGCGATCAAGCTGGCGCGGGCGTGGGCGCTCGCCACCGGCCGCCCCGAGCGCACCCGGATCGTGTCGCAGCGCCCCGGCTACCACGGCAACACCCTCGGGGCGCTCGCGGTCTCCGGGCGCGACGCGCTGCGGGCGCCCTACCTGCCGATGCTGACCGACGCACCCCTCGTGGCCGCCCCGTGGTGCCCCCGGTGCCCCCTCGGACTCGAGTTCCCCGGGTGCCTGGTCGCCTGCGCCGATGAGGTGGAGGAGACGCTGACCACCGACCCCTCGGTGGCGGCGGTCCTCGTGGAGCCGGTCCTCGGCGCTTCGGCCGGGGGGTTCCCGCCGCCCGAGGACTACCTGCGGCGGGTGCGGCGGGCGGCGTCGGACCGGGATGTCCTCCTGATCGCGGATGAAGTCCTCTCCGGATGCGGAAGGACCGGACGGTTCCTCGCCTCGGAGCACGCCGGCGTGGAAGCGGACATCCTGGCGCTCGGCAAGGGACTGACCTCGGGGGCGCTTCCCGGCGGGGCGGTGGTGGCGAAGCCGGAGGTCGTGGAAGCGGTGGCGCCGGACTTCCGGCACGGCTTCACCTTCTCCCACCATCCGGTCGTGGCCGCCGTGGTGCGGGAGGCGCTCCGGATCCTCGCGGAGGAAGCGCTCGTCGAGCGGGCGGCCGCGCTGGAGGAGGACCTGCGGGCCGCCGTGGAAACGGTGGGCGAACACGGCTTCGCGGAGGGGATCTGGGCGCGGGGCCTCCTGGCGGGCGTCGCGCTCCGCCGGCCGGAAGACGGCGGCGTCTCCGCGCGGGACTTCGCGAGGGCCGCCTGGAACGAAGGGCTGCTCGTCTATCCGGTGGCAGGTCCGGCGCGGCCGGGAGGCGGCCCCGATGGCGATCTCGTGGTGCTCGCTCCCCCGCTCACCGTCACACGCGCCGAACTCCGCATCCTCGGGAAGCGCCTGGGGAGGGTGGGCGGGGCGCTGGAGGACGGAGGAGGTGCGTGAGTTGGCCGACGACGCCCGGATCCTGACGATGCGGGAGGCGGTGGCGCGCTTCGTCCGCGACGGCGACACCGTGGCTCTCGAGGGCTTCACCCATCTCATCCCGTTCGCCGCCGGCCACGAGATCATCCGCCAGCGGCGGCGAGATCTGACGCTGGTGCGGCTCACTCCCGACCTCCTCATGGACCAGCTGGTCCACGCCGGAACCGCCCGCCGACTCGTCTTCGGCTGGCTGGGAAACCCCGGGGTCGGCTCCCTCCACGCCGTCCGACGCGCCGTGGAGCGGGATGTCCCCGCCCCACTCGAGATCGAGGAGTACTCCCACTTCGGCCTGCTCTGCCGCTACCAGGCGGGCGCGTCGGGGCTGCCGTTCTTTCCCCTCCGCGGCTTCCGGGGGACCGACTACCCCCGGGTCAACCCCCTCGTGCGGGAGGTGACCTGTCCGTTCACCGGGGAGGTTCTCGACGCCGTCCCGGCGCTGCGCCCCGATGTGGCCGTCGTCCACGCCCAGCGCGCCGACTCCGAGGGCAACACCCAGATCTGGGGGCTCCTCGGCGCCCAGCGCGAAGTGGCGTTCGCGGCGCGGCGCGTCATCGTGGTCGTCGAGGAGATCGTGGAGGAAGCGGTGATCCGGGCCGATCCGAACCGGACCCAGATCCCCGGCGCGATCGTGGACGCGGTGGTCGAGGCGCCCGGGGGGGCGCACCCCAGCTTCGCGCAGGGGTTCTACGACCGGGACAACGCCGCCTATCTGGCGTGGGACCGGATCACGCGCGATCCGGCGGCGCTCGACCGCTATCTCGAGGAGTGGGTGTACGGCCTGCCGGACCGAGGCGCCTACCTCGAGCGGCTCGGGCGCGATGTCGTGAACCGGCTGCGCCCCGCGCCGCGGCTCGCCAGTCCGGTGGACTACGGGGACTACCGATGAGTCCGGTGGACTACGGGGACTACCGATGAGTCCGGCGACGCGCGCCGAGACCATGGTCTTCGCCGCCAGCCGCGAAGTGGAGGACGGCGACTCCGTCTTCGTCGGCGTCGGGCTCCCGAACCTCGCGGTGCAGCTCGCCCGGCGGGGCCACGCGCCCCGGGCCCGCCTCCTCTACGAATCGGGGGTCTTCGGCGCCCGACCGGCGCGGCTGCCGATCTCGATCGGGGATCCCTGCCTGGTCACCGGCGCGGCGCAGGTGCTGGAGATGCCCGCCATGTTCCAGTACTTTCTCCAGGGCGGCCGCACCGACCTCGGCTTCCTCGGGGCGGCGCAGGTGGACCGGTTCGGGAACCTGAACACGACCGTAGTGGGCCCCGACTACCGGCGGCCGCGGGTTCGCCTCCCCGGGGCCGGCGGGGCGCCGGACATCGCCTGGAACGCCCGCCGGACGGTCGTGATCCTCCGCCAGGACCGACGCAAGTTCGTCTCCCGGCTGGACTTCCGCACCACGGTGGGCTGGGCCGAAGGGGGCCGTTCGCGGGAGGCGCTGGGGGCGCCCGGCGGCGGTCCGACCCGGGTGATCACCGATCTGGGGGTGTACGGCTTCCACCCGGAGACCCGGGAGATGATCCTCGAATCCGTACACGCCGGGGTGGCAATCGAGGAAGTGCGCGCCGCGGTCGGATGGGATCTGCGGCTCGCCCCCGAGGTCCGCGTCACCCCGGCGCCCGAGCCCGAGATGCTGGCGCTCCTCCGCGAGGAGATCGACCCGAAGGGGATCTACCTCGGCCGCCCCTCCTCCGGCAAGGCGCTCAGTGGTCCCAGTACTTCGCGATCGTGACGCCCGCGACGAGGGGCACCGAGAGTTCGGCGGCCGCTTCCATCTCCCGCCGGACCCGCTCGCCGACCGCGGTCGCCTCCCCGGCATCGGCCTCCACGAGCAGCTCGTCATGCACCTGGAGGAGTAGCCGGCCGGAAGTGGGTTCGAGCGCCCGCTCCACCCGCACCATCGCGAGCTTGATCAGGTCGGCCGCCGCGCCCTGGATCGGCGCGTTGACCGCCATCCGCTCGGCGGCCTCCCGCCGGGCGCGATGGGTGGCGCGGATCTCGGGAAGGTGGCGGGCGCGGCCGAAAAGAGTGCGCACCCGGCCGGTCTGGCGCGCTTCCGCGCGGATCGCCTCGACCAGGTCGCGCACCCCGCTGTAGCGGTCGAAGTAGGCCTCGATGAACGCCTTCGCCTCGGCGGTCGTGGTCCCGATCTCCTTCGCGAGGGTGAACGGCGTCTTGCCGTAGATCACCGAGAAGTTCACGATCTTGGCGCGCCGGCGCGCTTCGCGGGAGGAGAGGCCGAACCCGTCGAACAGCTCCCGCGCGGTGCGGGCGTGGACATCCTCCCCGGCGCGGAACGCCTCGCCGAGCGCGGGGTCGCCGCTCAGGTGGGCGAGGACGCGCAACTCGATCTGCGAGTAGTCGGCGGAGATGAGTCGCTTCCCGGGAGCGGCCACGAACGCCCGCCGCACCTGGCGGCCGAGCGCCGTCCGGACCGGAATGTTCTGGAGATTCGGATCCGTGCTCGAAAGCCGCCCAGTCGCCGCCACCGCCTGGTGGAGCCGGGTGTGGAGCCGTCCGGTGGCCTTCGAGACCAGCCCGGGGAGCGGATCCACCCAGGTGCTCTTCATCTTGGAGAGCTCGCGGTACTCGATGACGAGGCCGGGAACCTCGTGGTAGCCCGAGAGGTCTTCCAGCACCGAGGCCCGGGTCGAGGCCCGCTTGAGCTTCTTCGTCTTCGCGAGCTGCGGCAGGTTCAGCTTCTCGAACAGGACTTCGGCGAGCTGCTTGGGACTCTGCAGGTCGAAGCGGAGTCCGGCGAGCGCGAAGATCCGCCCGGAGAGCTCTTCGATGCGGACTCCCAGCTCCTCTCCCAGCGCGCCCAGGGCGGCGGCGTCGAAACAGATCCCCCGGGTCTCGATCCGGGCGAGGACCGGAAGGAGCGGCATCTCGATGTCGCGGAACACCGGGGCCAGCCCTTCCTGCTCCAGGAGGGCGTCCAGCCGGGCGCGCAGCGGGAACTGCCAGGCAGCCCGGATCCCGAGCCGCGGGTCGGGCGCCGCCGCCCCGAAGAGCGTCGCGGCGGGCGGCTGCCCGTCCGGGAGGGCGAGCCCGGTCGCGTCGCGCAGCACCTCGTCGAAGCTCCGCGCCCGGAGCGTCGTGTTCAGCAGCCACGCCGCCACCTGCGAATCGTGAAGAACCCGGGGGGCGGCCTGCCCCTGCTCGATCCACCAGCGCGCGAACCCGGAGAGGCCGTGGCCCACCAGCCCGACGCCGCCCTCGAGAATCGGCGCGAGCGCCCCCACGATCGCCTCGGCGTCCTCATCGGCGTCGAGCCTCGTCAGGACGGCGCCGTCCTCGGTCGCGGCGAGCCCGAGGGCGGTCAGAGGCGCCGGATCCCTTCCGGTGGCCGGGCCGAAGGCGGCATGCACCGCGAGCGCGCCGCTCGTTCGAGCGGCGTCGAGAACGACAGGGAGACCGGCGGCGGTCGTCTCCTTCACCTTCGGAATGCGGGCCGGCGGCGCCGGAGCGAAATCCCGGGCGTGGGTGCGAAGTTCGAGCTTCTCGAAGAGCTCGCGGGCGTCCGCTGCGCGGGGGCCCCGGTAGCGAAGCCCCTCCAGAGCCTCCCCGGCCTCCGGAACCGGGACATCGAGCCGGAGCCGGGCGAGATCGCGCGAGAGAACGGCGCGCTCCTCGTGCTTCGCGAGCAGCGTCCGGGCGCGCTTCTGCGGAATCCGGTCCCGGTGCGCCAGGATCGCGTCGAGATCGCCCCAGGCCGAGATCAGGGGCGCGGCGGTCTTGGGGCCGATTCCGGGAACGCCGGGGATGTTGTCCACCGAGTCGCCCACGAGCCCCAGGTAGTCGGGAACGTACCGGGGCGGGACCCCCAGCTTCGCTTCGACTTCCACCGGACCCACCTTCTGCCCGGGAGCGCTCGGCCGGATCACCCGAACCCGATCGTCCACGACCTGGAGCAGATCCTTGTCTCCGGAGAACACGAGGACCTGGTGATCTTCGGCCGCCGAAGCCGACGCGAGCGACGCGATCACGTCGTCGGCCTCGAATCCCTCCACCTCGACCACCGAGACGCCGAGCGCGCGGGAAACCTCGCGCATGAACGGCAACTGGACCGCCAGATCCGGAGGCGTCTTCGGTCGGTTCGCCTTGTAGTCGGGGAACTGCCGGTGCCGGAAGGTGGGGCCGGGAGGGTCGAACGCGACCGCGGCGAAACCGGGCGCCTCCTCCCGCAGCAGCTTCCGCAGCGCGGCGACGAACCCGTGAAGCGCCCCGTTGGGGAACCCGTCGGATCGGGTCAGGCGCGGCATCGCGAAGAACGACCGGAAGAGCAGGTTGTTGCCGTCCACCAGCAACAGGGTCGGTCGTTCCATCCGGAGAGCGGCATGGCATTCTACCGGCGGGGCGGAACCGCCTCCCCTTCCGTCGCGCCCGGATTCCACCGTTCACCACTTCATGTTGCGTCGCATCGCGCCGGTCCTGCTCACTGGAGCCGTGGGCTGCGGCGGGCCGGGGTGGGAAGAGAGCCACCGGTTGCGACTCGACGGCTCGGGAGAATCCGTCGTCCGGGTCGAGCCGAGCCGGCTCCCGCCGGCCACGGGCAGAGATCCCGCGGACGCCCTCGGGGAACTCCTCTCGGGGCCCGGGCTCCGGCTGGAGCAGGTGCGGTCGCTCGGCGACGGGCGCGTCGAGGGGCGGGTGTCCTTCGCTTCGCTCGAAGCGCTCTGCCGCGCGCCGCTCTTTCGTCGGGAGTGCGCCTACCGCTCCGGGGAGGAGGGGTTTTCGATCCGCATGACCGCGCCGGTCCCGACGGACCGGCGGGCCATGCACATCGAGGTGCGGCCGGAAGCGCGGATCACGTCCCACAACAGCGACGGCCCGATCCGGCGCGGCAACCGCCTGCGGTGGCGCCTCGGGGGGATGCCGGCGGCGGAAGAATCCGGCGAAACCGCGCCCGTCCTGCGGCTCACGACGGACGCGACGAGCGTCTTCTCGGCGACCGTCCGAACCGTGTTGCGCGCCGGAGCGATCGCTGGCGGGACGACGGTCCTCGGACTCCTCGTCCTGTTCCTCGAAGGCCGGCGGCGACTCCGCCGCGCCCGCCCGGATCAGGCGCCCGCCACCTTCAGGAAGTCCCCCGGATAGCGACGGATCCGACCCGAGCGCTCGAGTTCCGAGAGCGCGGCGAGCGCGGCCGGGATCGGCAGTCCGGAGAGAGCGACCGCGGCATCGAGATCCACGCCGGAGGGACGCTCCCGGATCGTCCGGAGCACGACTCCCGCATCCCCCTCGGGATCCGGGACGGCAGGGCGGGCGGGCGCGTCGGCGGCCGTGGACCGCGGCTCGAGCCCCAGTTCGTCCAGGATGTCGGAGGCGGATGTGACGAGCGCCGCGCCGGTCCGGATCAGCGCGTGGCAGCCCGCGCTCGTCGCCGAACCGATGGGACCGGGCACCGCGCAGACCTCCCGGCCGTTGTCGTTCGCGTGGCGCGCGGTGGAGAGCGAGCCGCTGCGCTGCGCCGCCTCCACGACGACCGTGCCCAGCGTGAGCCCGGCGATGATCCGGTTCCGCCGGGGGAAGTGGTGCGGGAGCGGGCGAGCGCCCGGCGGAAACTCGGTGACGAGCGCGCCGGAGGAGGCGCACCGGGCGGCGAGGCTCCGGTGCTCCGGCGGGTAGATCCGGTCCAGGCCGCAGCCGAGGACGGCGACGGTCACGCCGCCGGCCTCCAGACTGGCGCGATGGGCGACACCGTCCACGCCTCGGGCCAGGCCGCTCACGACGGTGAGCCCGGACGAGGCCAGCGCGCGGGCCAGGGTCCGCGCGACATCCATCCCGTACGGACTGGCCCGACGCGAACCGACGATCGCGACGGCGGGCCGGTCGAGGTCCGCGGGCCCGGCGACCTCGATCGCCACCGGTGGCGCGGCGCTCTCGGCGAGGAGCGCCGGATACCCCGGCCCGCCGAGGAGGAGAACGCGGTGTCCGGCGGCCCGGGAGGCGTCCAGCCAGCGGGCGGCGGCGTCCAGATGCCGTCGGGACGGTTCGCCGAAGTGTCGGCGGAACGCCTCCACCCCGCCGGCGAGGCCGCGCTCCAGAAACAGTGCGGCGCGGGCCGGCGGGGGAGGCTTCGATCCGAGCGCGATGGCGACGGCGCGATGCTCGAGATCGGGCGGCGGCATCGGCGCGGACGGGGCGTGGCGATTCGTCATGGGGCGTCCTCCCGGGACCGGTCGAATCGGTCCCTTCAGAAGACATGACGGAATCCGGAGGGATTCGTCCCGCCCGCGGCGCCGGAGCCGCGTTGCACGGGCTCCGAGTAGCATTTCAACGGCCCGCTGACGCGGAGCAGGCCCGATGAGGCTCTTCTCATTGCCCGGCCGCTGGCTCCGCGTCGCCACCTGGGCCGCGAGGTGCAAAGGCATGTCCGACGTGGCGAAGCGACG
>JAJEAO010000022.1 GCA_022822745.1 Acidobacteriota bacterium | reverse complement strand
CCGGCTCGGGTTCAGGCTCGGGGGCAGGGGGTGGCGCCGGGGCCGGAGCCGGCGCCGGGGCGGGGGTTTCGTCCTCGCCGCAGCCCGAGAGCACAAGACCGGCACCCAGGAACACGGCAAGAAGGAGGACGGATCGGCTTCACACGTGGAATCGAGTCGCGGGCCGGGAGAACAGGAGCTGTGCCGGGTCAGCCGTCCACGACAATCTCCCGGCGCAAGAAGGAGGATCTCGGGGCGCGCGGCGTGGGTCGCGAGTGCCGGTCCGGAGGGGCCGCCGGAGAGCTGTCCGGCGCTCCAGCGACCGGTGGCTTCAGCGGATCGCTCAGCGAGGAAAGCGGATGCGATGCGTGCTCGGCTCCCGCCCACGGCTGTGCGGAACGGCGATACCGGAGTCCTGAGGGTTCATGCCGTCCACTTCGCCGGCGAGAGCGAGCTGGCGGCGGGGCGGCTGCGAGAGGCCTATCCGAGTCATTACGAGATGACTCCCACGCTCTACTTGATCAGGTCGAAGGACCTGTCCAACGCCGTGGCGGAGACGGTCGGCATCAAGGGGGAGAACCGCATCGTGGACGGTGTGGTCTTCAAGCTCAACCCGATCTACTCCGGCTACTACGACCGAACGCTCTGGGACTGGCTGGGCGATGAGTGCTGAAGCTGATGCCAACGGGATCGGAGTCGCCTTCCGATAGATGGCCTGCTGAACGGTTCGTTGCGGGAATTGCCGCTCTGGAGAGCGGCGCTCCATAGGAAGACGCTCCATAGGAAGAGGGCGCTCCATAGGAAGGCGCTCCGGAGGAAATCAGTCGTGCCTGCGGTCGCGGCGGCGGAGGGCGCGTTCGGCGTCGGAGAGGCGGTCCAGATCGGCGACGACGAGGGTTCCGAGGCCCTCGCGGGTGAACACCTCGAGCAGCAGGCTGTCGGGCCCGAAGGGGAGGAGATGCGCCCGGGCGACGCCGCCGAGCAGCGCGTTCCGGATGCAGTCGGCCTTCGGCAGCATCCCGCCGCGGATGCTCCCCTCCTCGCGCATCCGCTCCAGACCGGCGAGGTCGAGGTACGACACCAGGCTGCTCCGATCGTCGGGATCGGCGAGGAGGCCGGGCGCCTCGCTGACCAGGATCAGCTTCTCCGCGCCGAGCGCCACCGCGAGCGCCGAGGCCACGGTGTCGGCGTTGATGTTGAGCAGCGTTCCCGCCTCGTCCGCCGAAAGCGGGCTGATCACCGGCAGGGCGCCGATGTCGAGGATGCGCTCCAGCAGGCTCGTATCCACGCGCTCGATGTCGCCCACGAAGCCGTAGTCCACGGTTCGCTGCTCGCCCGCCTCGCGGACTTCCACCGGGGGGCGGCGGTGGGCGCGGATGAGCCCGGCGTCCACGCCCGAAAGACCGATCGTGGGCAGGTCGAGATCGCGGCAGGCGGCGAGGATCTGGGTGTTGATCTCCCCGTTCAGGATCATCGTCGCTACCCGGAGCGCCTGCTCGTCGGTCACTCGGCGGCCTTCGACGAACCGGGAAGTGACTCCGAGCGCGCGGGAGAGTTCCGTGGACTGGGGGCCGCCGCCGTGGACCAGGACGACCCGGATCCCGAGCCGGAACAGGAGCGCCACCTGCTCCACGAGCGCGTGGATGTCCTCGCGGCGGGCGAGCGCCGCGCCGCCGGTCTTGATGACGAAGGTCTTGTCGCGGAAGCGGCGCAGGTAGGGGGCGGCGTGCATGAGCGCCCGCACCCGGACGCTCCGGTGCGCCGGGTCCTTCGGGGCCACGGTCGGGATCGGGCCGGTCTCGTTCATCGCAGCATCCGGTAGAGCGCCGCCATCTGCGCCCACATGCGGTTCTCGGCCTGCCCCACGACCTCGCTGCGGGCGCCGTCGAGGACCTCGGCGCGCGCCACGACCTCGCGGCGGAGCGGCAGACAGTGGAGGAACCGGCATCCGGGAGCGGCGCGGTCGAACCAGTCCTCGGAGACCGTCCAGCCGGTCTGCTCCGTGCGCAGCGCCTTCTCGGCATCCCGATCGCCGTATTCGCGGGTTCCGCACCACGACTTGGCGTAGAGCGCCTCGGCGCCTTCGAGCGCCTCGTCGCGGTCGTCGGTCTCGCGGATCCGGCCTCCGCTCGAGGCGGCGAGCTCCCGGGCCTGTCCCATGAGGCTCTCCGGGAGTTCGAACCCGTCGGGGCGGAGGACGGTCACATCCATGCCGCGGAGCGACGCCATCCGCAGGGTGTCGGCGGCGACGGCGAGGGGCAGGGGCTTCGTGTGCCGCGCCCAGGACAGCACGAAGCGTCCGGGGCGTCCGGGCCGGGTGGCGGACGCGCCGGGGACGCCCAGATCGTCGAGCGTCAGCCAGTCGGCGAGCGACTGGCACGGGTGGCGGATCGCCGACTCCATGTTCAGGAACGGCTTGGGGCAGAGCGCCCGGATCCGCTCGAAGCGGGCGTCGGCGAGATCCTCCTCGAGGTCGTCGAGCCCGGCGAAGGCGCGCACCGCGAACGCATCCCCGTAGGACGCGAGCACCGGGACCGCCTCGGCGATGTTTTCGGCGGCCTCGCCGTCCATGACCGCATGGGGGTCGAACTCCAGCTTGTGGATGAACCGGTCCGGGGCGATCACGAAGCTGCCGCCGCCGAGCCGGGTCATCGCCGCCTGGAACGACGCCTGGGTGCGAAGCGAGGGGGACAGGAACAGGAGCGCGAGCACCTTGCCTTCGAGCGCCCGGGGCTCGGGCCGCTCCCGCAGCCGGGCGGCGAGGGCGGCGATGTCGCGGATGCCCCCCGGACCGAGGTCCTCCAGCCGATGGATCTCGCGCAGCGGGCGCGGGTCGCTCTCGTCGCCGTTCACGGGGTGGGTCCCATGTCGGCGAGCGCCGCGATCAGCGCATCCACATCCCCGTCCCCGAGGGTGAGCGGGGGCAGGAGGCGCAGGACCGCGGGGTCGGTGGAGGTTCCGGAGAGGATGCCGCGATCGAGGAGCGCGTCGCGCACCTCCCGGGCCGGTCGGGAGCAGACGAGGCCGAGCAGGAATCCCCGACCCTGGACGCGGACGACCGGACCGGTGACCGCCTCCTCGGCGATGCGTTCGGAGAGGCGGCGGACCCGTTCGAGGAGACGCTCTTCGCGGATGACGCGCACGACCGTGGTGACGAGCGCCGCGGCGAGGGGGCCGCCGCCGAAGGTCGTGCCGAGCGATCCGACCGGGAGGCTGTCCGCGAGCTCGGCGGAGGCGAGCACGGCGCCCGCCGGGTAGCCGCCGGCGATCGCCTTGGCCGTGGTGAGGAGGTCCGGCGTGACGCCCGCCCACTCGCAGGCGAAGGCGCGGCCGCTGCGGCCCATGCCGCACTGGACCTCGTCGAAGACGAGGAGCGCCCCGGAGTCGTCGCAGGCGCGGCGGGCGGCGGCGAGCATTTCGTCCGAGAGCGCGACCGCCCCGGCCATCCCCTGGACCGGTTCGAGGATCACCGCGGCGACCGAGTCGTCCACGGCGGCGGCGAGCGCCGAGGGGTCGTCGCGAGAGACCCGCCGCACGTCGAAGGGCAGGGCGGGGAAGTGGTACCACTTCGGCGACCCGTCGGTGACGGCGGCGGCGGCGGCCGTCCGGCCGTGGAATCCGCCCGAGACCGCGACCACGGTGGTTCGCCCCGGATGGGCCCGGAAGGCCAGGCGCAGGGCGTTCTCGTTCGCTTCGGCGCCGCTGTTCACGAAGAACACCCGGTCGAGTCCCTCGGGAGCGAATCCGGCGAGCGCTTCGGCGGCTTCCGCCCGCTCCCGGTTCGGGACCGCGTTCGTCTGGAACAGGAGCCGCTCGCCGACCTCGCGGAGGCAGGCGTTCACGGCCGGGTGGCCGTAGCCGAGACCGCAGACGGCGTGGCCGCCGTAGAAGTCGAGCAGCTCCCGCCCGTCGGCGGTCCGGATCCGGGCTCCGGCGCCGGAGACCGGCTCCAGCGGCAACTGGGCATAGACCGGGAACAGGAAGGGGGATTCGGCGGGCATGGTCTCGATGGTGGCCCGGTCAGAGCCACCCGGGTGGGGGAGTCGTCAGCCCGGCGTCGTCGGGCAGATCGAGCACGCGGTTCATCCACTGCACGCCACCGCTCGCCGCGCCTTTGCCGAGGTTGTCGATCACGGAGAAAGCGACGACCGTCTCGCCGTCGGTCCGCGCCCCGACGATCGCGGTGGCGGACCCCACCGCCTCCTTGAGGCGGGGGGACTCGGAAACGCGAACGAGTGGTGCGGCGGCGTAGAAATCCTGGTAGAGCGCGCCGAGTTCGTCGCCCGTCATCGGACTCGCGGGCGTCGCGAAAACGGTCGCGTGGATGCCGCGGGCGAACGGCCCCGAGTGGGGGACGAAGCGAACCCGGGGACGAAGCCCACCAGGTGGCGTGAGCATGTCCTCCATCTCGGGGGTGTGACGGTGGGACAGCGCCTTGTAGGTGTAGAGGTTGGCGTGCCGCTGGGGATGGTGGGTCGTCGGCTTGGGCTTGCCTCCCGACCCGGTGCTCCCGGTGATCGCGGCGATGTGGATCTCGCGGCTCACGCGGCCGGTGCGGCAGAGCGGCGCGGCGGCGAGTGCGGCTGCCGTGGCGAAGCAGCCGGGATGGCCGATCCGGCTGGCTGTTGCGGCGCCCGCGGTGAACTCGGGCAGGCTGGAGCGGAAGGTCGGCAGGAGATCCGGGGTCGGGTGCGAGACGCCGTAGATCCGCTCGAAGGTGTCCGGGTCGGCGTGGCGGAAGTCGGCGGAGAGATCCACGACCGGAATCTCGATGCCGGCGGCCTCGGCCTCTTCGAGCAGCGCCGCGATCTGGGGGGCGGAGGCCGTGTGCGGCGCCGCGGAGAGACAGGCGATCCGGGCGAACGTCCCCTCGCCGCGGCGTAGCAGCGCCGGAATCTCCTCCGGACTCCGGAACTGGTCCTCCGGAAATGCCAGGGCCAGGTGCGGGAACGCGGCGATGATCGGCGATCCGCTGTGGCTCTTCGAGATCGCGCCGAGGAGCTCCATCGCGGGATGGCCGGCGATCCAGCGCAGCAGCTCGCCGCCGACGTAGCCGGATGCGCCGAGGACGATGACCCCGACCGGGGTGACGGCGGGGCTCATGCCGCGGCATCCTCGCCCACGCCGAGCGCGGTCCGGAGGCGTTCGAGGAACTGGCGCTGGTTCGCCGGGGTCGCCGTCGCCACGAAGATCGTGTCGTCGCCGGCGACCGTCCCCGCCGCTTCGGACCAGTCCCCGGTGTCTATGGCGTGGGCGACCCGCTGCGCGCCGCCGGGGAGGGTGTGGATCACGACCAGGTGGGGGCCCGCGGTCTCGAACCCGGCGACGAGCCCGGCGAGTCCCGGGAGCGCGCCCGCTCGCGTCGGCGCCAGGCGATAACGCCCCTGGACCTTCCGACCGCCGACTTCGCGGAGGTCGCGGCTCACCGAGGCCTGGCTGACCCGGTGCCCGAGGGAACGGAGGTGGGAGGCGAGCTGAGCCTGGGTGCGGAACCGGCCCTCGACCAGCGCGGCGCGGAGGAGGGATCGGCGTTCCCTGGTCCGATCTTCCAAGGGTTGCATAGTATGCGCAAACTATACCAGCACGGGGCGGGCGGCCGCACGCGCTCCTGGTCGGGCCTCAGGCGAGTCGGCCGCCCGAAGGACCGGCCCGGCAACTCCGGGCGATCCTCATCGGATCAGCCGCACCTCCACTCCCGGGAGGTCGAGCCGGGCCCACGCCCGATCGCCTGTGACCGCGGGCAGACCGAGTTCCCGCGCCAGAGCCAGGCAGCTCCGATCGCCCAGGCTCAGCCCGAGCGCGCGGGTGTTCGGCCAGAGATCCCCGGTGGCCAGGGCTGTCGTCCGGCCGAACGGGATGACTTTGACGTCGAACTGCGCTACGAGCGATTCGATCGTTCCGATCGGCCAGTCGGACTGGCGGAGAATCGAGACGACCTCAGCCAGGTTGACCGTGGACAGGATGGCGCCCTGCTCGAGAAAGTTCTGGACTGCCGCCGCCCCCGGTTCGTCGAAGATCCGAGCGAGGACGGCGGAGGAGTCAAGTACGACCCGCCGCACGGTCCGCCTCCTCCAACTCCTTTTGCGCCTCGCGACGGCGCTCGGCCAGGAGAGCCTCCACGGCGCCGCCGGGAGGGCCTCCATAGCGCTTCACCAGCGCCCGGCAGTACTCGATCCCTGCGTCCAGGGCCGCTTCTGCAGTCTGGATTTGCAGCCCCTTCCCGTTCAGGGAAACGATCACCCGCTGATGGTCCCGAAAGCCGAGAGCGCGCCGGAACCGGGCCGGAACGACGAGCCGGCCCGAGGCGTCCACGAAGGTCGAGACCCGCTCGGACGGCGTCTCGCCCTCGACCGTCATGAGCGGTTCCGTGTCGGTCGCGCGCTCGGGTTCGCGAGGAAGCGGTTCCTGTGGCATGACCGGAACTCTACGCCGCGAACTCCCCGTCCGCCACTCTGCGGTCGAAGGCCGGATCGTCGCCCCGCCCCGCCACATCGATGCCTGCTCGTCCTTCCTTAGGCTTGACGTAACGCGTATTTTCGCGCTCGGATGACAGAGTGCTGAGAGTGAGGACACATCTCCCGTCGTGATCGCGAGTCCTGGAGACAGGAAGACCGAAGCGTTCTACCGGGGTGACCGCGTTCCGGCGTTCTCGATCTTCCAGCAGACGGCATCACGCAATCTCGAGCCGCTCGATGCCGCCACGCGTATCGGGGATCTCGCGAGATCCGGGAATCGTCTCCAGCGGCTGAAGGGTGGCCCGGAAGACTCAGTGGATAATTCCCATCAACAGCCCGTGGCGAATCGGCTTCGAGTGGCCGGATGGACAGACTGGCCCGACCGAAGTGGAAATCGTGGACCATCACTGACAGGAGACAACATCATGCGGGATCCCATCCATCCGGGCGAGACGCTGCGAGACGACCTCGATGCTCTCGGGATGAGCGCGGCGGAATTGGCCCGGCGGATCGAAGTGCCCGTCAACCGCATCACCGAGATCCTCAGGGGTCGCCGAGCGGTCACGGGCGACACCGCCCTCCGGCTGGGAAGGTTCTTCGGAACTTCGGGCGAGTTCTGGCTCAATCTGCAGAAGCTCCACGAACTGAGGGTCGCGGAGCAGAGAAGCGGCGCAGCGATCGCCCGCCTGCCGACGCTCCTCCCGGACAGCGGGGAGCAGCGAGCCAGCAGGTAGGGCGCAGGGCCCACTGGACGGCGCGCCGGCCTGAAGCGGGGCGAGACGGCCTCTATCCTTCCGGGCGTGGCCGCCAGCGCTCCGGACGATGTCCGCTCCACGATCCGCACCGCGTTCCTCGCGAGCGGCGCCGTGTTCGCCTTCCTGATGTGGCAGCTCTACCTGCGCGCCGCCCCGTCCGAGGTTCCGGCGTGGACGGTGGCGATCCCGCGGATCAACGCGGGGTTCAACGCGACGACCACCCTCCTCGTCTGCCTCGGCGTCGCCGCGATCCGAAGCGGCCGCCGGCGGCTCCACGGCGGTCTCCAGATCGCCGCCCTCGTCTCCGGAACGCTCTTCCTCGCCGGATACGTGACCTACCACCACTTCCACGGCGACACTCCCTATCCCGGAACCGGGTTTCTGCGGCCCATCTACTTTCTCGTCCTCATCACTCACATCCTCGCCTCCGCCGCTGCAGTGCCGCTGGTGGTGAGCGCTGCGCTCCTCGCGGCTCGCCGCCGCTTCTCGCATCACCGGCGGTGGGCGCGGGTCGCCGTCCCGGTCTGGCTGACTGCCTCCGTGACCGGGCTCGTCGTCTATTTCATGCTCTACGGCTGAGGCCGTTCTCCCCCGGTCCGATCCCGGAGGTTCTTCCCATGATCCCCAGAAGTCTCGTTCTCGCCCTCCTCTTCGCCGTCCCGGTGGGGACCGCCGCCCAGGATCCCGCTCCGCGGGGCGCCGTTCGGGCCGAGGTCGCTGGCGCCGTCGTCACGATTGACCACGGCCGTCCCGGCCTCGGAGACCGGATGCTCTCCGACCTGCTCGCCATGCTCCCCGAGGAGCGCGTCTGGCGCGCCGGCGAAAACCAGGTGACGATCCTCGAGGCGAGCGGCGACATCCGGATCGGCGGGCAGGCGATCCCGGCGGGGCGCTACAGCCTCTACCTGCACATCCCGACGGATGACGCGCCGTGGTCGCTGCTCGTGAACCGGCATCAGGGCATCGCGCTGGGCGAGCTCTGGTCCGAAGCTCCGGCGGCGATGCGCGACGAACCGTGGCCGATGCTCTCCGGGTACGCCGCGATCGAGGACCAGGAAGTCGCCCGGATCGCGCTCTCGGCGGAGGAGTCCGGCAGCGGCGGAGACACCTTCGAGATCGCGTGGACCGGGGACTCGCTCCGGTTTTCCTGGGGCCCGGCGGCTTACACCGTCGCGGTCTCGGGTTCCTGATCGGTCCCGGGTTCCAACGCGCAGGAAGGGGTCCGCCGGGCGGACCCCGGCGGGAACGGATTTCGCCGGCGGGCGTTGATCCGAACGAACCGCGATGGCCACCACCGCCCTCACCGCCGACGCTCCCCTCCCGACGGCCGCCGCGTCCGGCGCGGACGACGGCGCTCCCGTCGGCGAGCTGATGGCGCGGGTGGCCGCGGGCGACCCGGAGGCGTTCGCTCCGATCGTCGAGCGTTACCAGCGGCGGCTCTTCGGCTATTTCCTCGGGCTCGTGCACGACCCGTCGTCCGCCGCCGATCTCGCCCAGGAGACCTTCGTCCGCGCCTACCGCGCCGCCCCGCGATACCGGGAGTCGGGTCGGTTCGAGGCCTGGCTGTTCCGGATCGCCGCCAACCTGGTGCGGAGCGACCGGCGCCGCGCCGCCCGCCGCGGCCCCCACCTCTCGCTCGACGACGCGGCCGGCGGATCGGCGGACGGACTGGCTCTCGTCGCCGGCGAAGCGATGCGGCGACGGGCGGCCGAGCCCTCCCCCGACGAGAGCACCTGGCGGGCCGAGGTTCGCGAGGCGCTGGAGCGGGCGCTCCCACGCGTCCCGTTCGTGTTCCGTCAGGCGGTCCTCCTCCGGGATCTCGAGGGATGGTCCTACCGCGAGATCGCCGAGATGCTCGGCGTGGAGGAGGGCACGGTGAAGTCTCGCGCCCATCGGGGCCGGATGCGGCTCCGCGCCCTGCTCGCTCCCGCCTTCGAGAGCGCTTCCTTCGAGCCCGCCTCCTGATGAACCTCCTCACCGATTCCGAGATCCGTCGCATGGTCGCCGAGCTGCCCCGTCCTGAGCCCCCGGAGGGCTTCGCGGCGGGGGTCATGGCGCGCGTCCGGGCCGAGGAGCGGCGGCGGAGGTGGCGACCGTGGTTCCTCGCGGCCGCTGCCGCCGTCGTTGTCGCCTCCGCGTTCGCCATTTCGCTGAACCGGGAGCCGGCGGCGCCGCCGGTCGCGGCGGACTCCGGCCCGCCGCCCCTCGAGGATCCGCGGGAGGAGCTCGCCGCCATCCAGGACGAGGTCCGCAGCCTGCGCGAGGCGATGGCTCTCATGGACGCGCTCGGCGGCGCGCCTTCGACGGCCGGATCCCCGCTCCGCCGGCGCGCGCCGGCCCCCGGTCCCTCCGCCGCTCCCACCCTGCCGCTCGTGCGCATCGGGGGAGACGACGACCTCGGCCTCTTCCTCGACATCGAGTCGCTTCTCGACGGCGGCGCCTTCCCGGCCCGCCCCTCCGCCGTGTCCCCGAGGGCTCTGCCGGCCTCCGACCGGAGTCGCCGCTGACCCTCTCCAGCCTCCCGAAGGAGTCCTCATGAAGTCCCTGTTCCGCACCCGATTCCTCCTGCTCGCGCTTCTGCCGGGTCTCCTCGTTCCCGCCTCGGCGGCGGCGCAGTCCTGGTGGGTTCAGGCCGAGCCGCGGGTCCACGCGGTCCGGATGCAGGGGCCGGTGCGCGGGATCGTGTTCAGCTCGCTCGGCCGCGGCTATCTGGGCGTCGGTCTGCTGAACATCACCGAGGAGCTGCGCGAGTTCTACGGCGCGCCGAGCGATGCCGGCGTACTCGTCTCCCGGGTCGAGGAGGATTCCCCGGCCGCGGCCGCCGGCTTCCGCGTCGGCGACGTCATCACCTCGGTCGCCGGCGAGCCGGTGGAGCGCTCCCGCGACATCGTCCGGAGCATCGGCCGACTGGAGCCCGAAGACACGGTCGAGGTCTCGGTCGTCCGCGCGGGCGCGTCCGAGACGCTCAACGCGACCCTGGGCGAACGCGAGGATGGCGTCTGGTTCGGGGGAGACTTCGAAGGGGCGGACTTCGAACGGCTGGAGATGGATCTGCCGCCCATGGGGGTGGACAGCCAGGAGATCCAGCGGGTCGTCCGGGAAGCGATGGCGAAGGCCCGCGAAGGGATGCGCGGCATGGACTTCGGCGATCTCTCCCGCCGCCTCGAGGAAACCGAAGAGCGGCTCCGCGAGCTGGAGAAGCGGCTGGCCGAGCGGGAGCGCTGAGCGGTCCGCTCTCTCCGGATCCGGTCGGCCGGTAGGCTCTCCCTGCGGGCGCGCCGGACGCCCCCCTCCGGCGCCCGCGGAGGTTCCCATGTCGCTGTCCCCGTTCCCGTCGGGCGTTCGTCCTCCCGGTTTCGAGTGCTACCCCGCCGGGCTCGGCCCGAGCCGCCGCTCCTTCCTGCGAGCCGTCGCCGGGGCGGCGGCAGCGGCAGCGGGCGGCGCCGCCTTCGCCGGATGCGAGCGGGAGTCGGCGGCGGGGCAGGGGGAGTCGGCGGCCGCGCCGGTCGCCTCCGACGGCCCGGGCCCGCTTCCGGTCTGGCCGGACGGCGGCTTCGGGCCGGACGCGGTGCGGATCGGCTTCAACGAGAACCCGCTCGGGCCCTCGCCGCGCGCGCTGGCCGCCATCGCCGCGGACGGGCTCGGCGCCGGACACGCCTATAACTACCCCGACTCCATCCGGGACCGGGTCGCCGCCCACCACGGGGTCGCCCGCGACCATGTGCTCGTCGGCTGCGGATCGACGGAATTCCTGCAGTTCCTCCCGTGGGGCTTCCTGAAGCCGGGAACGACGAGCCTGGTGCTCCCCGAGACCACCTACGGCTGGTGCGGCGGCGTCGCCGAGGCGATCGGCGCCGAAGTCATCCGCACGCCGATGGGCCCCGAGGGAACGCTCGATGTGGCGGCGATGCGATCGGCGATCCGGCCCGACACGCGCATCGTCTATGTGGCGAACCCGAACAACCCCACCGGCGCGCCGATCTCGCGGGACGAGGTCGCCTCGCTGGCGGAGCGGGTCCCCGACGGCGGCATCCTGATCGTGGACGAGGCCTACGCCGAGTTCCTCGACGACGGACAGGACGCGGTTTCGCTCGCGCTCGCCGGCGGCCCGGTGATCGTGGCCCGCACCTTCTCCAAGGCCTACGGCTTGGCCGGCCTGCGGCTCGGGTACGTCCTCGGCTCGGGTCCGGTGTTCGAGAAGGCCACCGGGATCTGGTGGGGTGACTTCGGCCTGAACACGGCCGCCGCCGTGGCCTGTGGCCCGGCGCTCGACGACGGCGAACACGTGGCCGCCTATGTCCGGACCGTGGACGAGGGGCTCGACGAACTGCGCGCCGGCTTCGACGAGCTGGGCTGGCCGGCGTGGCCGCACCGGGCGCCGTTCCTCATGGCGGACGCCGGCCGGGAGGCGCTCCCGGTGGCGTGGGAGCTGTTCCGGCGGGGGATCTACGTCCAGGACGGCGGCGGCTGGGGTCTTCCCACCTTCCTCCGGGTCTCGGTCGGCCTCAGCGCGGACCACCAGGCCCTCTTCGCCGCGCTCCGCGAGATCGAAGCGGCCTGATCAGTCCCGCCAGATCTCGCTGACCGGGGCGGCGACCATCCGCGGATCCCCGAGGGGAAGGATGTCGCGCCCGGTGTGGAACAGGATCCCGCCCGCGAAGTCCCTTCCGCACCGGGCCGCGAGCCGGGCCAGTCCGCGCGCATCCCGGGCGGTGAGCGAGGACGACGCCTTGATCTCGAAGCCCCAGGTCCGCAGACCTCGCGTCATCACGAGATCCACCTCGATCTGATCCTTGTCGCGGTAGTGCCAGAACTCGAGATCCGGGTCGGTCCACGCCGCTTCGGCCATCACCTGCTGCACCACGAAGGATTCGAGCAGGTGGCCTATCAGATCGCGATTCACGACGAGATCGGGGGCGGTCAACGCAGCCAGCGTCGCAGCGAGGCCGCTGTCCACGAGGTGGACCTTCGGTGACCGGATCAGCCGGCGTCCGGGGCTCCGATGCCAGGCGGGCAGCCGGCGAACCAGAAACAGCCGCTCCAGCACGGTGACGTAGTGATCCACGGTGGTGCGGTGGAGACCGGTGTCGCGGGAAAGAGTCGTGGCCCGAAAGATGCGGCCCTTGCGAGTCGCGAGGAGCGTCAACAGCCGGCGCAGCTCTCCGACATCCCGGATTCGCGCCACATCCCGTACATCGCGTTCGATCAGGGTTCGCACGTAGCTTCGATGCCACGACCGCGTGGTCGCCGGGGTCAGCGTCAGCACCGGGGGATAGCCTCCGGTCACGATCCGCGCTTCCAGGCCGGGAGATGGTCCGCTTCGATCGCGTCCGATTCGGGGCGCGACGTCGCCGTCCAGCAGGCGGCGGAGGAAGCTCCCTGCGCCCTGCTGCTTCTCGGCCTCGGTGAGAGGCCAGAGGTCAGCGATGGCCATCCGCCCGGCGAGTGACTCCGTGACCTGCGGCAGGAAGAGCAGGTTCGTCGACCCCGTCAGCAGGAATCGTCCGGGCTGCCGGTCCCCGTCCACCGACCTCTTGATTGCAGGCAGCAGACGCGGAACGCGCTGGATCTCGTCCAGCGTCACCCGGTCGGGCAGGGCGCGGACGAATCGGATCGGATCGAGTTCCGCGGCGCGTCGGACCGGCTCGTCGTCGAAGGTGATGTACGTCCGGTCGCTGGCGATCCACCGGACGAGCGTGGTCTTGCCTGCCTGTCGGGGGCCGATGACTGCGACCACCGGCATGGTGCGGAGGTCCTGCTCGATCGTGCCTGCGAGCCGGCGCGCGACGAAGGCGGGGTGGGCGGCCACGGTCCGGCAACTCTACCGTCCATCTGTCGGTTGCAATCGCGACTATCTGTCGGTTGGGACACCATGAACACGAATAAGTTCAGGCTCACCTGTGACTTGCGGTCTGGACCGATTGTCGGTCCAGACAGCGTCCATCTGTCGCTTCGGGAGAGCGCCGGGACGAGTTTGGAGCGGCCGGAGAGTGCTAGGGAAGGAAGCCCGGTCCGGCCCTCGTCGAGGCGTCAGCGCACGAACAGGAAGTAGTCGTGTGCAGCGCGTGAAGCCTCCGCGATCGCGCGCTCCCGATCTGACACCGGATCGTCCGACTCCTTCACGAACCCGACCATGACCACATGGCCGGCGTCACCCGGGAGGTAGATGATCCCGACATCGTTCGTGCTGCGCCCGATCGTCCCGGTCTTGTGGGCCACGACGGTCCCCTCCGGCAGGCGTCCCTTGATCCGCCCGGCCCCGGTTTCGCAGCGTTCCATGATGTCGATCAGCAGATCCCGGCTCTCGTCGGAGAGACCATCCCCGTTCCAGATCTTCCGGAGCAGGTCCGCCATGCCCCGCGGGGTGGCGGTGTCGCGGACATCGGACTCGAAGACGTCGCGCGCCTGCTCGCGGTCTTCCTCGGAGACTCGCCCGTAGTGCTCGGTGTAGGTGGCGCGGGTCCGCTCGTGACGCGGCGGCAGGTCGTCGGCGCCCACGTAATTCGTGATCAGATCCGCGGTCGAACGGGCGATGTGAACGCCTTCGACCCCGAGCTCGCGCATCCGCTCGGACACCCGATCACCGCCGCCGGCGGCCCGGAGGCAGAGGTCGGTCGCGGAGTTGTCGCTGATCAGAAGCATCAACTCCATCAGATTCAGGATGGAGAGCGAGACGCCGGGGTCGTCGAAGAGGCGGCTCAGCGTGCCGCTCCCCGGGGAGAGGTCGGAGGGCTCCAGATCCACCATGCGGTCGAGCGCGAACTCCCCCTCGTCCACGCGCCGCAGGAGTTCCACCGCGATCGGCACCTTGTAGGTACTCGCCATCGGGAACGGCTCGTCCGGGTTCAGGAACGCGGTCCTTCCGCTCTCGAGGTGGATCGCAGCGAGCCCCATGCTGCCGCCGGAGAGCGGCTCGAGCCGCGCCCACTCCTCCTCGAGCGCGGCTTCGCTGCCGGATTGGGCAAGTGCGAGCGGCGCCGCAAGCAGCAGGACCGCGGCCGAGGATGTGGTGACGCGGCCGAGGACGGAAGCGCGGGCTCTCATGGTCTTGACCCCTACGGAGAAGAACGGGATTCGGATGGGACGGAAAGCTACCAGAGCACCGGCGAGCGACGGTGGATCCTGATTCGCGGTGCACGGGCTCCGAGTAGCATTTCAACGGCCCGCTGACGCGGAGCAGGCCCGATGAGGCTCTTCTCATTGCCCGGCCGCTGGCTCCGCGTCGCCACCTGGGCCGCGAGGTGCAAAGGCATGTCCGACGTGGCGAAGCGACG
>JAJEAO010000080.1 GCA_022822745.1 Acidobacteriota bacterium | reverse complement strand
CGTCGGACATGCCTTTGCACCTCGCGGCCCAGGTGGCGACGCGGAGCCAGCGGCCGGGCAATGAGAAGAGCCTCATCGGGCCTGCTCCGCGTCAGCGGGCCGTTGAAATGCTACTCGGAGCCCGTGCACCCGCCGGGGCCGCGGAACACGCGCTCCGGCGGCGGGGACAGCGCTTCAGCCCCTGAGATCCCGGGGGCGGACCAGCGTCCGCAGGTCCGCTTCGAAGCGGACGAGATCCCTCGGGGCGCCGTCCACCGAGATCACTGCGAGGGCGGCCGTGGGGAAGAGCTTCTGCCGCCACGCGAGACGGGCTGGAAGGCTGCGGACGCCCCGGACGAGGTCCTCGAGCCCCGGGTTGTGCCCCACGATCAGGATCGGCCCTCCCGCGCCTTCCCGGGCCGCTTCCGCGGCGCGCGCCAGGATCCGCCACGGCGTGGCGCCGTAGAGCCTCCCGTCGAGCTTCAGGGAGTCGAGCGGCGCCTCGGCCGCCTGGAGAGCGAGTCGCGCCGTGCGACGCGCCCGAACCGCCGTCGAGGAGACCGTCGTTTCCGGAACGAGTCCCTCCCGGGCCAGCCACCGGCCCATCCGGGGAGCATCCCGGAGGCCGCGGGGGGCGAGCGGCCGGTCGTGATCGGCGATCCCGGGATCTCCCCAGGCCGACTTCGCGTGCCGCAGCAGGAGCAGGGTCGGCATCAGACCCCCTCTCCCGGGGGCCCGTCCTCGAGGAGCGCGGCGTACACCGATGGATCCACGTTGCCTCCGGTGACCACGCACAGGACTTCCCGGTCGCGGAACCGCTTCGGCTCGGTGAGCACCGCCCCTACGCCGAGGGCGCCGGTCGGCTCGGCCTTCAGGTTGGCCTCCACGAACAGACGCCGCACGCCCGCCGCGATGGATTCCTCCGGAACCTCCACGATGGCGTCGAGACGCTCCGAGATCACGGCCCAGTTCCACGCTCCGATCTTCGCCACCCGAGCGCCGTCGGCGATCGTGGACGACTCCCGTTCGAGGCCGATCCGGCGGCCGGCGCGCAGCGAGCGGGCGGCGTCGTTGCCGAGGAGCGGCTCCGCCCCGAGGACCGGAACGTCCGCAAGGCCCGTCGCCTCGAGCCCGAGGGCGATCCCGGCGCTGATGCCGCCGCCTCCCACCGGGACCACGACGACCGCCCGGTCCCGCCGCTCCGGGGGCCACTCGCGGAGCCGCTCGCCGATCTCGACCCCCAGGGTCGCGTTCCCGGCGATGACCAGCGGATCGTCGTAGGCGCTCGCCGCCTCCGCCTCCGGATGAGCGGCGAGGAGGCGCGCGACGACCGCTTCGCGGGGCTCGACCCGGACATCGGTCAGCTCGACCGTCGCGCCGTGGCCGCGCACCGCTTCGACCTTGACGCGGGCGGAGGTCCGGGGCATGACGATGGTCGCCCGCTTCCCGAGCAGCCGGCAGGCGCAGGCGAGCGCCTGGCCGAAGTTGCCCGAGGAGGCGGCCACCAGGTGCTCGGCGTCGGAACCCCGGGTCCGGTTCCAGGCGGCGCGGAACTTGAAGCTCCCGGTCCGCTGGAATGTCTCGGCGACGAGCGTGATCCGGATGCCGAGCCCTTCCCGCAGCCGCTCCGGCTCGATCCAGGTCGTCGGACGGACGGGCGCCGCGCGGGGCGGAGGCGGCGGGATGGATTGGCTGAGACTCATCGTCGGGGCCTCCCTTCGGCGCCGATTTCGGCGAGCGCCTGGTCGAGGATCCGTTCCGGATCGGGCTCCGGGCTCTCGTCCCCGATCCGGCGGGCGCGCTCGAGGATCCGGCCCACGGCCCTCCCCGGCGGAATGTCGCGGGCGAGAACGTGCCTGCCGGTGACCCTGTCCACCGGCGGCCCCCGGAAGATGCCGAGCTCTTCCGCCCGCGCCCGGAAGGCGTTCCCGGCGGGGAACCGGCCGGCGCGGGCGTCCGCGGTCGTTCGGCCCATCCGGTCCGCGGTGGAGACGCGCAGCAGCATCTCGAGCGTGGTCCCGGCGCGGTCGAGCTCGCGGGCGAGACGCCGGTAGGCGCCGCGTTTCGCGCCCTGGCGCGGGAACAGCGCGGGAGCGAGGTGGCGCCGCGTCAGCGCCTCCACCGCGTCCGTGAGCCGCCGGGGCGCCCGCAGCCGTTCGAGGAACCGCCTCGCGATCGGACCTCCCGCCGGCTCGTGCCCGGAGGAGCGGATCCGGCCCCGGTGGCGGCGGGTGGTCGCGGGCTTCCCGAAGTCGTGGCAGAGAACCGCGTAGAGCAGCGTCCGGTGCGCCTCCGGGTCCGCGGGCGCGGCGTCGCTGGCGCGGTCGAGCGCGAGCAGGGTGTGCGTGAACACATCCCCCTCCGGGTGCCACTCGGGATCCTGCGGGACGCCGCGGAGGGCTTCGACTTCGGGGAGGAAACGGAGCAGTCCGGTCCGCTCGAGAAACCGCAGCCCGGCGGATGGCCGTCGTCCGAGCAGGAGCTTCGAGAGTTCGTCGTGGATCCGTTCCGGGCTCAGTTCGGCGAGGTCGAGCCCGGCGCAGAGCGACTCCAGTTCCTTGTCGGCGGTGAACCCGAACCGCGACGCGAACGCCGCCACCCGCAGGCCCCGGAGCGGGTCTTCGGGAAATCGGCTTCCGTCGGTCGCCCGCATCCGCCGCTCCATCAGATCCTCGGCGCCGCCCCAGGGATCGAGGATTTCCCCGTCGAGCGGGTCGAACCCGATCGAGTTCAGCGTGAGGTCGCGGCGCCGCGCCGCTTCCCGAAAACCGAGGAACGGGTCCGCCGTGACCTCGAAGCCGAGATGTCCGGGCCCGGTCTTCGATTCGCGGCGGGGGAGGGCGACCTCGACGGCGAGACCACCGACCCGGAGCACCGGGAAGGCCCGCCCGACCCGGTGGATCGGGCCGAGCCGGCGGAGCACCCGCTCCAGCCGCTTCACCGGCAGGCCGAAGACCTCGAGGTCGGGCTCCCCCGCGGAAGCGCCGAGGAGCATCCGGTCGCGCACGTAGCCGCCCACGATGAGAACCCGTCCGCCCGCCCGCCGCACCGCGACCGCGACCCGCCGTGCATCGCCCTCCGCGCCGGTCGCATCCGCGGGCAGCGGGGGCAGGGGCCGCAGGCCGACCCGAGCGTCGGCCGGCGCCGGACCGGACTCCTTCACCGGCCCCCGCCCGGAGTCAATCGTCCCAGGCGACGCGGTCTCCGAGCCGAATCCGCCCGCCGACCATCACCTGCCCGAAAGCGCCGCCGCGCCACTCGGGAGCGAGCGCCTCCCGCAGGGGCAGGGCGCCGCTGTCCATCCGCTGGCAGGGCTTCGTCTCGCCGTGGATGAGGATCCGGGTCGCGCCGACGGCCAGGGTGCGTCCCCGCGTCTCTTCGAGGTTGACTCCCGTGACCAGCAGGTTCGCGCGGCGGAACGCCGGGTCGGCGTCCGGCTGCCCCGCCTGCGTGGCGGCGCGGCGCCAGCCCTCCCGGGAGAGGATCGTGACCTGTCGCAGGCCGCGCGCGGGCGCGGAACCGACGAGGCCCCGTCCCTCCACGAGTTCGCCGTCGGGATGCGGAATCATGGGTTCGCCGCGGGCGCTCTTGGCCCAGATCGAGACGAGACGGCCGGAGGCGGCGGGAGTGGAATCGGACATGGGCGTGCGGCGATTCTACGCGGTCCGTGGAGTTGCCGACTCGGAGGGCCGCCCTCCATACTCGACCGCCGTGCGCGTCATCGCCCTGGTCTCGGGAGGCGTGGACAGCGCGGTCTCGCTCGCCCGCGTCGTCGCCGACGGTCATCGGGTGGAGGCGTGCTACATCAAGGTGTGGCTCGAGGACGAGCTCGATTTCCTCGGGACCTGCCCCTGGGAGGAGGATCTCCGCTTCGTCCGGGAGGTCACCGCGCGGCTCGGCGTCCCGCTGCATGTCGTCCCGCTCCAGCGCGCCTACCGGGAGCGGGTCGTGGGCTACCTCCTCGACGAACTCGCGGCGGGCGGGACCCCCAGTCCCGACCTGCTCTGCAACGCCAGGATCAAGTTCGGGGCGTTCCTCGACTGGGCGGAGAGCGCGGTCGGGCCGGGACGGTTCGACCGGGTCGCGACCGGCCACTACGCCCGCCGGGTGGAGGGCGCCGAAGGGCCGGAGCTCCACCAGGCCGCCGATCCGGTGAAGGATCAGACCTATTTCCTGTCGCGGATCTCGCGGGCGCAGTTGGAGCGCCTCCTGTTTCCGGTGGGGGGCCGGGTGAAGTCCGAGGTGCGCCGGATCGCCTCCCGTCTCGGCCTCGCGCCGAGCGACCGTCCCGACAGCCAGGGGATCTGCTTCCTCGGCGGCGTGCGCTACCGGGATTTCGTCCGCGCCCATCTGGGCGAGCGGCCCGGCCCCGTCGTGGAGGCGGCGACCGGCCGCGAGCTGGGCGTCCACGCGGGCCACTGGTTGTTCACTCGGGGGCAGCGGCGCGGCCTCGGCCTTTCCGGCGGCCCGTGGTACGTGGTCGGGAAGGATCCGGACCGGAACGTCGTACTGGTGCGGCGCGAAGCGGGCCTGCCCCTCCGGCGCTTCGAGGTGGATCAGCTCCACTGGATCGGCGCGGCGCCTTCTCCGGGGTCGGAGCGCCGCTTCCAGGTCAAGGTGCGCCACGGACCCGAACTCGTCGGCGCCACGCTGCGGCCCGGATCCCCCGGTCGCGGCGAGGTCGTTCTCGATGTCGGCGACCCCGGCATCGCGTCCGGCCAGTTCGCCGTCTTCTACGAGGGAAGCCGATGCCTCGGCTCCGGCCGGATCCGCGGGGAGACTCCGGCGCCGGATCTCGCGGGGTGACTTCCGCCCGGGCTACCGGAGTCCGCGGCAGCTCACGACGATCGCGGGGGGCAGGTTCTTCCAGATCACGGGGCTCTCCTCGACCTTGGCGAACCGCGACGCGATGATCCGGGCGAACGGGGACCGCCGCCAGAACGGCAGCGCCTGCGCGTAGATGTAGAAGAGCAGTTGGCCCCCGGGCGCCAGCGCCCCCAGCATCGCATTCGCGAGCCGCAACTGCCGGTTCCGCGGCAGCAGCGACCACGGCAGGGTGGCCACGACGACCTCCGGCCGTCCGGCCTGCTCGCGTTCGCAGATCGAGGCGAGGTTCGCCAGATCGTCCACGACGACATGGACTTCGGGGAGGCGAGCCTTGAGGGCCTTCGCGCAGGCCGGATTCAGCTCCACCGCGAGGAAGCGGACGCCATCCGGCTTCGCGGCGACGAGGCTCTCGGTGACGGCGCCGTCACCGGGCCCGGCCTCCACGACGGTCCCCCGGGCGGGCCAGCGCACCGTGTTCGCCAGCGCGTCTCCCAGCGTCCGCGAACTCCGTCGCACCGCCCCGACTTCCCGGGGGTTGCGGACGAACGCGCGCAGGATCGTGTTCCCGGCCCGGCCCCCCGTCGCGGCGTCGGGGCGCGGCCGGCGGCTCAAGGAGTCCCGGTCCGGCGGGCTCCGATCCGCCGGGTCGAAAAGCCCAGCCAGTGAAGACGGCCCTGGTGGCGGGCGTGCTCGACCTTCATGCAGCGGTCCATCACGACCTCGATGCCGAGCGCCTCCGCCCGTCGCGCCGCCTCCTCGTGGATCACGCCGTACTGGAGCCACAGGGCCTTCGTCTTCCCGGCGGCTTCCTCGACGATGCCGGGCACGGCCGCCGGCGCCCGAAACACGTTCACGACATCCACCGGCTCCGGCAGAGCGCTCAGGCTCGGGAAGGAGGTCTCGCCCAGGATCTCGCGCTCCATCGGGTTCACCGGGAGGATCCGGTAACCGTTCCGCTGGAGATAGAAGCCCACGAAGTAGCTCGCGCGGAGTTCCTTCGGCGAGAGGCCCACGATCGCCACCGTGCGGGCCGAGGACAGGATCCGGCGGATGCGCGCCGCGTCCTGGTAGCGGGAGAGATCCGGGCCGGCGTTCGTTCCGGGAGGCAGTCGCGGCGCCAGGTCGCAGGCGATCACATCGGACACGCGGACGCTTCCTCCTCGACTTCGCTCCCGACGGCTTCGAGCCCCCGGGTCAGGTCCCAGATCAGATCCTGCGGATCCTCGATCCCGACGGAAAGGCGGATCGTGCCCGGCGAGATCCCCGCGCCGGCGAGTTCCGCCTCGGTGAGCTGGCGATGCGTCGTGCTCGCCGGATGGATCACCAGGCTCTTCGCGTCTCCCACGTTGGCGAGGTGGGAGAACAGGTTCAGCGCCTCGATGAAGCGCGCTCCCGCGGCCCGGCCTCCCCGCAGATCGAAGGAAAAGACGGCTCCCGCCCCCCGCGGCAGGTATTTCTCGACGAGCGGCGCGTAGCGGCTTCCGGGGAGGCCGGGATGGGCCACCGAGGCGACCTCGGGGCGCGCCGCGAGGAACTCCGCGACCGCGACCGCGTTCGCGGTGTGGCGCTCCATCCGGAGCGGCAGGGTCTCGACCCCGAGGGAGAACAGGAACGCGTTGAACGGGGACATGCAGGCGCCGAGGTCGCGGAGGGTCTCGGCGCGCAGCTTCATCAGGAACCCGTACTCCCCGAACGTGGCGGGAAAGGCGAGCCCGTGGTACGCCGGGGAGGGGTCGGAGATCCCCGGAAACTTCCCGTTGCCCCACGGAAAGCGGCCCGATTCCACGACGACGCCCCCGATGCTCGTTCCGTGGCCGCCGAGGAACTTCGTCGTGGAGTGGACCACGATGTCGGCGCCCCATTCCAGCGGGCGGCACAGCCACGGGGTGGCGAAGGTGCTGTCCACGAGGAGCGGCGCCTGGCGCCGGTGCGCGATCTCCGCCACGGTCTCGATGTCGAGGACGTTGCCGCCGGGGTTCCCGATCGTCTCGCCGAAGAACAGCCGGGTCTCCTTCCGGCAGGCCTGGTCCCAGGCGTCCGGGTCATCGGGATCCACGAAGGAGACCGCGAACGACAGCTTCCGCGACAGGTGGCGGAGCTGGGTCAGGGTGCCGCCGTAGAGCGCCCGCGAGGCGATGACGTGGTCTCCCGGCTTCAGGATCGTGAAGAAGGTCGCCGCCTGGGCCGCGAGCCCGGAGGCGAAGGCGACGGCGCCCACCGCTCCTTCGAGGCTCGCGATGCGTTCCTCGAACGCCGCGACCGTGGGGTTCACGATCCGCGAATAGGTGTTGCCGTACTCCTGCAGGTTGAAGTAGGCGGCCGCCGCCTCGGGATCCTCGAAGACGAAGCTCGTCGTCTGGAAGATCGGGGTCGCCCGGGCGCCGGTGTAGGGCTCGGGTCGGGCGCCGCCGTGGACGGCGCGGGTGGCGAAGCCGAAGCCGCGGGTCTCGGCTGAGGGGGCCTCCTGGCGCCGCTTCATCGGATCGCGGCCTCGGGCCCGAGCAGGAAGGATCGGATCACGGGAGTCATGCGGGCCGCCTCGAGGAGGAACGAGTCATGGCCGTAGCTGGTGGAGATGTCCTCGCTCCGCACCGGTTTCCCTTCCGAGCGCAGAGCCTCGGCGAGCCGTCGCGAATCGGCGGAAGGGTACAGCCAATCCGAGGTGAACGAGAGGAGCAGCGTGCGGCACCGGAACCGGCGGACCGCCGCCCCGAGGTCCCCGCCGCCGTGGCGCCGCGCGAGGTCGAAGCGCGTCAGCGCGTGGGACAGGACGAGGTAGGCGTTCGCGTCGAACCGGCGCGCGAACTTGTCGGCCTGGTGGCGCAGGTACGACTCCACGGCGAAGTCGGCGGCGTGGAGATCCCCGGCGAAATCCTCCCGCTCCTGGAGCCGGCGGCCGAACTTCGCCGCCATGCCCTCCGCCGAGAGGTAGGTGAGGTGTCCCACCATGCGGGCGATCCGGAGTCCGGCCTCCGGAAGCGCTCCCGCCTCGGCGTAGCGTCCGTCCCTCCAGTCCGGGTCGGAGGCGATGGCGCGGCGCGCCACCCAGTTCCAGCCGATCCCCTGCGCGCCGAGTCCGGGGGTCGTGGCGACCCCGACGACCGCGTCCACCGCGTCGGGGAAGGCGGCGGCCCATTCCAGCGCCTGCATCCCGCCCAGCGAGCCCCCGGCCACCGCGGCCAGCCGTCGGATGCCGAGCCGCCGGAGCGCGGCGCGCGCGACCCGCGCGATGTCCCCGACGGTGATCACGGGGAAGTCCGGACCGAACGCCCGGCCGGTCGCCGGGTTCGGGCTGGTCGGACCGGTCGTTCCCCCGCATCCCCCCAGCAGGCTCAGGCAGACGACGAAGAACCGGTCCGTGTCGAACGCCTTCCCGGCGCCGATCATCGGATCCCACCAGCCGAGCCCCGCCGCGATCCCCTCGGCGCCGAACCCGTCCACCGCGGAATCCCGGTTCCCTCCGCGCCCGGCGGCGTGCGCATCGGCGGAGAGCGCCGGACAGATCAGGACGACGTTTGCCGGGTCCTCGCGCGGCGCCGGCTCCCCCCAGCTCTCCCCGGCGACTTCGATGCCGGAAAGGCGGGCGCCGCGCTCGAGCGGGAAGGCCCCCGGGAGTTCCACCCGGAAGCGGCGGTGGGGGGTCGCGGTCGCCGGCACCTCCCACGGCGCCGGTGATCCGGTCAGGTTCGCAGCCACAGGGCGACGGCGAAGGCGAGCGTGAGCGCCGAGACCACGCCCCGGAGCACGCGTTCGCCGGCGGCCAGGGTGAGGCGAGCTCCGACGAGGGCCCCGGCGAGCGTCCCGACGGACAGCGCCAGCCCGACGCCCCAGTGCACCGCGCCTCCCGCCGCGAAGACGCCGAGAGAAACCACGGAGAACAGGAACACGCAGGCGACCTTGATCGCGTTGCCCGCGACCAGGGGGATCCCGGCCCACGAGGTCGCTCCCAGCGCGAGGAAGCCGACGCCGGCCTGCAGGAAACCCCCGTAGAACCCGACCCCGAGAAAGGCGGCGCCGAGCGCGAGACCGGGGCGGTCGGGGGCGGTCGCCTTCCCGCCCGGAGCGGGTCGGCGGGCGAGCAGCGGGATCACGGTGAACGCGATCATCACGACCGACAGCACCCGGAGGAACGCGGCCTCTCCGACGCGCAGCGCGAGCAGGCTCCCCGCGCCGGCGCCGACCACGGCGCAGAGCCCGAGCCGCAGCAGCAGCGGGGTTCCGACCGCGCCCGCCCGCCGGAACGCCGCGGCTGCTCCGGCGCTCTGGATGAGGATGGCGAGCCGGTTCGTGCCGTTCGCGACGTGGTGGGGCAGGCCCAGGAAGATCAGGAGCGGGAGCGTCAGGAACGATCCCCCTCCCGCGATCGTGTTCACGGCGCCGGCGATGAACCCGGCCGGAACCAGCAGCGCGGCCGCGGTCCAGGGATCAGTGGACGTCGTCGTCCCCTTCGCCGTCCGGACGGAAATCGAGCGCCGCCGAGTTGATGCACCAGCGGTCTCCGGTCGCCTCGACCGGCCCGTCCGGGAAGACGTGCCCGAGATGCGCTTCGCAGCGCGCGCACTTCGCCTCGGTGCGGATCATCCCGAAACTGCGGTCCTCGGATGTCCGGATCGCTTCGGCCTCCGCCGGGCGGGTGAAGCTCGGCCAGCCGCAACCGGAGTCGTACTTGTCGGAGGAGCCGAACAGGGGCGCCTCGCAGCAGACGCAGCGATACAGACCGCGGTCGTGGTTGCGGAGCAGGCGACCGGTGAAGGGGGGCTCGGTCGCGCCGCGCCGGGTGACCGCGAACTGTTCGGGCGTGAGGCGCCGCTTCCACTCCCGCGCGGATCGTCGGACCGGGGTTCGTTTCGGGCGGGAAGCCATGGGGATCTCCTTGCCGTTTTCTCGGGGTGCGGGGACCGGCGCGCGGGCGCGGAGGCGGTCAGGCGGCGAACCAGGCGCGACCCAGCATGAGAATCCAGTAGAGAACCAGCGACAGGACGAGCGCCCGCCCGAATTCGCGGATCCTGCCACCGAGACGGACCTTCCGCTCGCCGGGAAGGAGTGCGTAGATCGCCCACGCCATCGCCGCCACGATCGCCAGGTTCCGCAGCCGGAGCATCGCCGCCGAAGGATCCTACCGAACGCCGGGGAGAGCCCGGCCCGCGTCCTCGGCGGGGATCCCCGTCGCGCGGGGACCCGGATATGATCTCGTGGGCCCTTTAGACCGTGAGTTCACCCCTCGACGATGACCGACCCGATATCTCGTGGGCGGCGCGTCGGCGGGACGAGGACGACTGGGGCGAGATCGAGGCGGGGGACGGACCCAGGAAGACCTCGTCCGGGAACGCCGCCCCGCGCATCGTCATCGCGGTGGTCGTCGCCGCCGTCCTGAGTGCGGCCCTCACCGCGTGGTTCCTGCGCCCCGAACCGCCCCCGCCGCCCCCGCCGGAGGCCGAGCCGGTCGCAGCCGTCGAGGAGCCTCCCCCGGTGGCGCCGCTTCCGCCACTTCCGCCTCTCGACGTCAGCGACCGCTTCGTCCGGGATCTGCTCGCCGCCCTCACGCAGCACCCGGACGCCCTCGCCTGGCTGCTCGGGGACGGTCTCATCCGGACGATCGTGATCGCGGTCGAGAACATCGCCGAGGGCGTCTCTCCCCGCCGCTCGCTCGCCGGGCTGGCGCCGCTGGAACCGTTCCGGGTCCTGGAGCAGCCGGAGGGGCCGATCGCCTCGCCGGCTTCGTTCGCGCGCTTCGACGGGGTGACGGCCGCGATGGCCGAAGCGGACAGCGATGCGCTGGCGGCGGCGATCCTGCGGCTCCAGCCCCTGCTCGACGAGGCCTACGCCGAGATCGGGCGGCCGGAGCGGAACTTCGTGCAGGCTCTCCTCGCCGCGCTCGACCGGCTGGTCTCCGTCCCGGTCCCGGAGGCGCCGATCCGGCTCCGGGAGGTCACCCTGCGCTACGAGTACGCGTCTCCCGAGCTGGAGAGGCTCGACGACGCCAGCAAGCACCTCCTCCGCTTCGGCCCCACGAACCAGCGGAGCGTCCAGAACTCGCTGGCGCATCTGGCGACGGCGCTTCGGGCCTCCGCCTCGTCCGTTTCGCCCTGATCCCGGCCGGGGGAACGGCCCGGCTCGACTCCTCCGCATGGCTCGCGTCCACTTCACGCCGAACCTCCGCCGGCACCTCGAGGCGCCGAGCGTCGAGGTTCCCGGCGCCACCGTTTCGAGAGTCCTCGACCAGGTCTTCGCGGCGAACCCGGCGCTGCGCTCCTACGTTCTCGACGACCAGGGCCGGCTGCGCACCCATGTCGTTGTTTACGTGGACGGCGGGGCGGTCTCGGACCGGATCGGCCTCGGGGACCCGGTCGCCGAGCGATCCGAGATCCACGTGATGCAGGCTCTTTCCGGAGGTTGATCCGACCCATGGTGCTCCATCTCGGGACCCGCAAGGGCTATCTCGCGTTCCACCGCGTCCGGCGCGGCCAGTGGCGGATCGCCCGCGCCGCCTTCGTGGGGGATCCAGTCTCGCAGCTCCTGCCCGATCCGAGGGACGGTCGCCTCTACGCTGCCCTGGACCTGGGCCACTTCGGCGTCAAGCTGCGGGTTTCGGAGGATCAGGGGGCCAGTTTCGAGGATCTCCCGGCCCCGGCGCTTCCGGCGGCCCCGGTCCCGGACGCCAGGGCGCCTTCCGTGAGTCTGCTCTGGTGTCTGGAGGCCGCCGGTCCCGCTCCGGGATCGCTCTGGTGCGGGACGATCCCGGGGGCTCTCTTCCGATCGGAGGACGCCGGCCGGTCGTGGGAGCTGAATCGCGGGCTCTGGGAGCAGCCGTCCCGTTCGGAGTGGTTCGGCGGCGGCTACCCGGAGCCGGGGATCCACTCGGTCCTCGTTTCCCCCGACGGGCGCCGGGTGGTCTGCGGGATCTCCTGCGGCGGCGTCTGGGTCAGTCGGGACGGCGGGGAGACCTTCGAGGTCGCGACGCGCGGGATGTTCGCGGAGTACATGCCGCCTGACCGCCGCGAGGATCCGGCGATCCAGGATCCGCATCGGCTGGCGTGGTGCGAGGCGGATCGGAACCGCATCTGGTGCCAGCACCACAACGGGTTCTTCCGCTCCGACGACGGCGCCGGCCGGTGGGCGTCCGTGGACGTGCCGCCGTCCTCGTTCGGGTTCGCCGTGGCCGCCCATCCGTCGGACCCGGACACCGCGTGGAGCGCGCCGCTCGTCAAGGACGAGTGCCGGGTGCCGGTGGACCGCCGGATGGTGGTCGCCCGCACCCGGGACGGCGGCGACTCGTGGGAGAGCCTCGACCGCGGGCTCCCCGAGGACTCGTTCGCGGTCGTGTACCGCCACGGCCTCGCGGTGGATGCGTCGGGCGAAGTGCTCGCGCTCGCGACGACCACCGGCGCGGTCTGGATCTCCGAGGATCAGGGCGACTCCTGGGACCTGGTGACCCACCAGCTCCCCCCGGTGTACGCCGCCCGCTGGTCCTGAACGCGCGCCCCGGGTCTCGCGGGGCCGGAAGTCCGGAAATCCCCTGATCCTCTCCGGCCGCGCGCCTCGCCAGGGGGTGCCCGGTCCCGGCGCTGCGCCCCGCCAGGGACTGGCCGGCCCCGGCGCTGCTCCCCGCGGAATGCGCCGGCGCGCCCCGCAGCCTCGGCGAGCCCTGTCCTCGCGAACCCCGGCTCCGGGCGGGACGGGGCGCCGCCCGCGGGCGATTGCCATCCGCGCCACGGTAGGCGCGGCGGGGTGAGCGAATACACTCCGCCGGTTCGGGCCGCCTGCACCCGGCGCCCGGAACCCATGACGCCCCGTCGGACCTCGACTTCCCGCGAGCCGGAGACTCCGTTCCACCGTCTCGTCGGGCGTCTTGATCGCCGGCTCCGCCTCGCGGCTGCGTGGCGCGACCTCGGCTGGGCCGCCGCCGTTCTCGCGGCCGTCATGCTGGCGCCGCGGCTCTTCGGGGACTCCATCCCGTGGCTGACGGCGACCGTCGCGGCCGCTGGCGCGGCCTTCGTCGTCGCGCGATTCCTGCGCGGTTCCGATCTCGGCCGCGCCGCGGCCGCCGGCGACCGCGCCGCCGATCTCCGCGACGAGCTGACCTCGGCGCAGTGGTTCCACGACCAGGAGCCTGCGAGTGACTGGGAGGAGCTCCAGGTCGAGCGGGCCCGCGATCGGGCGGACGGGCTCGATGCGGCCGGTCTGGTCCCGATCCGGCCGGCGCGGCGAACCTGGGCCGGTTTCGCCGCGCTCGGGCTCGCGGTCGCGCTGCTCGCGCTCACGCAGGGCGCCCTGATCCCCGAAGCGGTTCGCGCCCGGATCGCCGCCGGCCTCTCCGATCTCGCCCAGGGTCCCCTGGTGGAGTCGGCAACCGCGGATGAGCCCGAGGAGATCCGCGTCCCCCGCGAGGAAGCCCGATCTCCCGAAGAGATCCTCGCCGAGCTTCGGGCCGGCGAGCTCCGGCTTCCCGACCCGGCGGACGACGCGGCGGGCGGAGGCGACGCCGCGCTCGCCGCGGCGATGGAAGAGCGCGGCTTCACCGAGTCCTCGGAAGACGTGGTGGCGGCGCTCGCGGGCCTCGCCGAGGCGCTCGACGCGGCCGATTCGCAGACCGCTTCCGAATGGCTGGAGGGCCTGTCCGAAGCGATGCGGGCGGCGAGCTCCCCGGAGGAACTCGCGGCGCTCCTCGAGGCGCTCGAGGCGGGCGCGGAGGGGGACGCGGCTGCGGCGGCGGCCAACGAGATGATGGAGTTGATGGAGGCGGGCATGTCCGCCGAAGAGGCGTTCCAGCAGCTCGCCGAGAACCTCCAGGGCATGGAGGGCGAAGGCATGTCCGCCCCCGGCGAGGCCGGAGGGGAGCAGATGCCGTTCCCCGGCGAAGGCGACGGCGGGGGCCAGCCCCAGGCGGGCGAAGGGGGCGAGCCGGCGGGCGGGATGCCGCAGGGCGCCGGGATGTCCGGACAGGTCCAGATGGTCGCGGCCGAGGGCCAGATGGGGGCGCCGATTCCGATGGACGCCGGCCCGGCCGGGAACATGACCGGCCCCGGGGGCGGCGGCGAGTCCGACGTGTTCGGGGCTGCGACCAGCCTCGAGGTCCAGCTCGAACTCGAAGCCCTGCCGCCCGCTCCCGACGCCGAGCCGGTGCCGGAGCAGATGATCGAGCGGCAGAGCCGGCGCGAGGACGCCACTGTGGACTACGACTCGGTGATCTCGCTCTCCGAGTACGCCGATGAAGCGGTCGTGACCCGGACCGAGGTCCCCGCCGGCTTCCGCGCGCTCGTGCGCGCCTACTTCCTGCTCATCCGCGAGACCGCCGTCTCCCCCGAGGAACCCGAAGGAGCGAACGACCCGTGACCCCCCAGACCAAGGCGGCCGGCGCCGCGGCGGACATTGACAGCCGCGTGGAGGCCTTCCGGGTACGCCACGACCGCATCCTCGCCGAAGTCGGCAAGGTGATCGTCGGCAACGAGGAAGTCGTCAGCAACATCGTCATCTGCCTGCTGACCCGCGGCCATGTCCTGCTCGAAGGCATCCCCGGACTCGGGAAGACGAAGATCGTGCAGACCCTCTCCGAGGCGATGCACCTGCGCTTCAACCGGATCCAGTTCACGCCCGATCTGATGCCGGGCGACATCCTCGGCACGAACGTGGTCCGCGAGACCGAGAGCGGAGCGAAGATCCTCGATTTCCAGCCGGGGCCGATCTTCTGCAACCTGATGCTCGCCGACGAGGTGAACCGGGCCACGCCGAAGTCGCAGTCGGCGCTCCTCGAGGCCATGCAGGAAAAAAGCGTCTCGGTCGGCAACACGACCTACCGCCTCGAGGAGCCGTTCTTCGTCATGGCGACGCAGAACCCCATCGAGCTCGAGGGCACCTATCCGCTTCCCGAAGCGCAGATGGACCGCTTCCTGATGAAGCTCCGGATCAGCTACCCCAGCGAGGAGGAGCTCCGCGAGATCGTCGCGCGGACGACCTCGGTCGAACAACCCACGGCGGAAGCGGTCGTCACCCGCGACGAAGTCCTCGAGATGCGCCACACGGTGCTGTCGGTTCCGGTCGCCCGTCCGGTGGAGGATTACGCGATCCGGCTGACGATGGGAACCCATCCCGAGTCGCCCTACGCCCACGCCCTCACGAACCGCTACGTCAAGTTCGGCGCCAGTCCCCGCGGCACCCAGGCGCTCGTGCTCTCGGGAAAGGTCAAGGCGCTCCTCGCCGGACGTCTGCACGTGGCGGCGCAGGACATTCGCGACAGCGTCTTCCCGACCCTCCGGCACCGGATGCTGCTGAACTTCGAGGGCGAGGCCGATCGGGTGGACACCGACGACATCCTTCGGGAGATCGTCGCCTCGATCCCGACTCCGGGCGACTGAGTTTCCGTGCGGTGGTCGCCGCGCCCGCCGGGTTCCCCGCCTGAGGCTCTCCCATGAGCGAGGACGGGACCCTTTTCGACGCCGAGTTCATGGAGCGGATCGAGTACCTGAAACTCATGGCCACCCGGATGCTGCCGAGCCGCCATCGCGGCGAGCACCGGGCCCGAAAGCGCGGAACCGGCATCGAACTCGCCGACTATCGCCCCTACGTGGACGGGGACGACACCCGCGATGTGGACTGGAAGGCGTTTCTCCGCCTCGACAAGCTCGTGCTCCGGGTTTTCGACGAGGAAGCGGACCTCCCGGTGTACCTCTTCGTGGACCAGAGCGCCTCCATGAGGTTCGGCGATCCGCCCAAGTTCGACTACGCGCGCAAGATGGCGGGAGCGCTGTCCTACATCGCGCTCATGAACCACGACCTGATCTCGATCGCCTGGTACGGCCCCCGGATCGGGGAGTGGATGCCGCCGAAGCGCGGACGCAACCAGATCTACCGGGCGTTCCGGTTCCTCGACGCGGGAGAGACCGGCGGCGGCACCTCGCTCAACCAGTGCTTTCGGGCGTTCTTCGGCTCGCGGCGGAAGCGCGGGCTGGCGGTCGTCCTCTCGGATCTGATGGACCCGGAGGACCTTCTCGCGGCCTTCGACCACTGCCGCTACCAGAAGCACGACCTCGTCGTGGTCCAGATCCTCACCCCCGACGAACAGGATCCCCGCCTTCCGGACGAAGCCCTGCTGACCGATGTGGAGGACGGCTCGGAGCGCCGGGTGCGCGTCACGCCCCGGCTGCTCGCGCGCTACCGGGAGGCGCTCGAGGCCCATCGCCGGGAGGTCAAGGACTACTGCTCCCGCTACGGCTTCGGTTTCGCGCTCGCGAGCACCGGGGTTCCGTTCGAGGAGGCGGTCCTCGACATCTTCAAGCAGGACCGCTTCATCCGCTGATCCACGGAGGAAACGATTGGGTTTCGCCGCCGCGCCGCTCGCCATCCTGATCGGGGTGCTCCTGACCGGGGCCGTCGTGCTCGTGCTCTACTGGGTGCGCCCCGAGCCCCAGCCGATCACGGTCCCCTCGAACCTGATCTGGCGCCGCGTCCTCGACGAGCGGCGGCGTCGCGAGGATTTCTGGCGCTGGCTGATCTCGCTCCTCGTGGCGCTTCTGGCTTCGCTCGCCGTCGTGCTCGCGCTCTCCGAGCCGGCGCCCGCCGGGGCGGGGGCCGGGGGCCGGGTGGTCCTCGTGCTCGACACATCGCCCACGATGGCGGCGGCGGCCGGCGGGGGGACGACCCGGTGGGACCGAGCGGCCGACCACGCCCGCGGGATCCTCGAATCGGCGGGCCCGGGAACCGAGTTCCTGATCCTGGATACCGCCGGCCAGCGCGGCGGACGCTCCTTCGATGACCGCCGCGCCGGTCTGGAGGCGGTGGCGGCTCTCGGGCCGGTGTTCGATGCGGAGCACGCTCTCCCCGACCTCGCGGACCTGCTGGACTCCGAGGCCGCGACCGAGGTCGTCCTCATCGGCGACGGCGTCCGCATCCCGGAGGTCCCGGACGGGGTCCGCGCGATCTCGGTCTTCGAACCGGTGGACAACGCCGGGATCACCGCGTTCGACGTGCGCCCGCTCCCGACCGATCCGGGGCGCTTCGAGGCCTTCGTGGAAGTCGTCCGCCACACCGCGTCCCCCGACGCGAGTGTCCTCGTCCTCCAGATCGACGGCGCGGCGGGCGCGTCGGTCCGCCGAACGCTCCGCGTTGAACCGGGCGTCCCCCGCGGCGAGACCGTCCCGCTGGCCGGCTTCGTTTCGGGCCCGGTCCGGGCCGTCATCGCGGGGGCCGGGGCGGACGGGCTCGCCGCCGACGACGTGGCGCACGCCTACGTCCCGTCGCGGAACCGGCTGCGGGTCCTGCTCACCGGCGAGGAGAGCCCCTACTGGGAGGCCGCGCTCCGGCTCGACCCGCGGGTGAGCCTCACCCGGGCGCCGGAAGGCGCCGATCCCTTCGCCGACTTCGATCCCGGCGCCTTCGACCTGGTCGTGATCGAGGGCGACCCGCCGCCGGAGGCGCCGCCCCGGCCGGTCCTGATCGCCGGGTCCGGGTCCGCCGACTGGCTCCCGCCCCGTCTCGGAGGGACGACGGAAGCGGCGGTCACGCTCCCGATGCGGTCGGGGCGCGAACCGCATCCGGCGCTCTCCGGCGTGGATTTCGGGGATGCGCTGGCCCGCGAGGTGGACGCCTTCGATCCCGCGGCGGAAGCGGACCCGGGGCGCGGCGGCTGGCGGATCCTCGCCGGCGACGCCCGGCTGGGGCTTCTCGCCGCCCGCGAGCAACCGTTGCGGGTCCTGGCGTTCGCGTTTCCGCTGGCCCGATCGAACCTGGCCCTCCAACCCGATTTCCCGGTCTTCCTGTCCCGTGCGCTGAGCTGGCTGACCGATGTCGAAGTCCGGCGCTCCGGTCTGGGCGCGGTCCGGGTGACGATCGCGGAGGGCGGGGTCTTCGACGCCGAGGGGCGCGAAGTGCCTTCCCGGCGCATCGGTTCGGACCTCTCGTTCCAGGCCGACCTGCCCTCGCTCTACTACGTCGCCGGCGGAGGCCGGGAGGTCGTCGTGGCGGCGAGCCTCCTCGACCGGGCCGCCTCCGATCTGAACCGGTCGGCGTGGGCGGGCGAACCATCCGCGGCTGCGCCTCCAGGCTCCCCGCCGGTCGCCACCCTGTGGCCGATCCTCGCGCTGTTCGCGCTGGTCCTGCTCGTCGTCGAGTGGGTCGCCTTCCATCGGCACGTCACCGTCTAGCCCCGGTTCTCGAGCCGCGACGCATGACCCGCACCCGGATCGCGCCTTCGCCGACGGGCGATCCGCATGTCGGGACGGCCTACCAGGCGCTCCTGAACTACGGCTTCGCCCGCCAGCGCGGGGGCGCGTTCATCCTGCGCATCGAGGACACCGACCAGGCGCGGTCGAAGCGCGCGTTCGAGACCGCCATCCTGCGCTCCCTCCGGTGGCTCGGACTCGCGTGGGACGAGGGGCCCGATGTCGGAGGACCCTTCGCCCCCTACCGGCAGAGCGACCGGCTCGACTCCTACCGGGAGGTGGCCGAGGGCCTGCTCCGCGACGGCCGGGCCTACCGCGACTACGCCGACGGAGAGGGCGGCGCGTTCGCGATCCGGCTTCGCACCCCGACTTCGGGCCGCATTGCGCTCCCCGACCGCCTCCGCGCCGGGCTGTCGAAGGACTGGGAGTCGGTGGACGACCCGGTGCTGCTCAAGTCGGACGGATTCCCGACCTACCACCTCGCGAACGTGGTGGACGACCACCGGATGGAGATCTCGGACGTGATCCGGGGGGAGGAGTGGATCGCCTCGCTCCCGAAGCACCTCCTGCTCTACGAGGCGCTCGGATGGGAGCCTCCGGCGTTCTGGCACGTCCCGCTCCTGCGGAACAACGACCGGAACCGGTCCAAGCTGAGCAAGCGTCGCAGTCCGACCTCGCTCGACTTCTACCGCGACGCCGGCTTTCTGCCGGAGGCGCTGGTCAACTTCCTCGGGATGCTGGTCTGGACCCGGGCCTCCGGCGAAGAGAAGTTCTCGCTGGAGGAGTTCGTCGCCCGGTTCGATCTCGCCTCGATTTCGGTCGCGGGCGCCGTGTTCGACACCGGGAAACTCGCCTGGCTCAACGGGCGCTACCTGCGGGAGGACTACGACCCCGTCGGGATCGCGGCGCTCCTGCGTCGCTGGCGCTACGACGACCGGACGCTGGAGCAGGCAGCCGCCCTCGCCCAGCCCCGGATGAAGACGCTCGGCGACTTCGGTCCGCTCACGGCGCACTTCTTCGCCGACGAGACGCCGCTCGACCCGGCGCTGCTCGCCCGAGGCCGTGACGCTTCCGAGGTCGCGGAGTGGCTGCTGCTCGCCGAATGGGCGCTCGAAGGTCTCGACGACTTCACCGAAGCCGCGGTCCACGCCGCGCTCCGGGGCGTTGCCGAGTCGGTGGGCGTGAAGCTGGGCCCCTTCACCCGGCCGCTCTACCTGGCGATCTCCGGCTCGGCGGCCTCGACGCCGCTCTTCGGTTCCATGGTGCTGCTCGGCAGCTCGATGACCCGGATGCGTCTCCGACGGGCCCGCGCCGCCCTCGGAGGCGTTTCCCGCAAGCGGCAGAAGAAACTCAGGGCCCGACGGTCCACAGCGTGATCCGGGAGACATCCTTCACGAAGATCCGCTGGCCCGACCACGCCGGCTGCGCCCATGTCGCGCTGTCCGCCACCTCGTAGCGCCGCAGCTCGCGGAGGCCGTCCCGGCTCGCCTCGAACACGACGAGTTCGGCGTCCTCCTGGAGGGAGAGGATGAAGTCCCCGGCGACCGCCATCGCCGCGTTCTCCGCCTGCCGCGGGTCGCTGCTCCAGAGCACCTCGCCGGTCTCGAGATCGATCCCCACGTACTGGCCGCGCCGCAGGTGGGACAGCCCGAACAGCACCCCGTTCCACACGACCGGATTCGCCATGTGGAACGAAGCCTCGCGCGTATGCCAGACATCGTCCGTCGCCCAGGCGTCGTCCCGGCGCAGCGCCCGGAACGCGGTCACGCCGTTGTCCCGTCCGTTCTGGATCACCAGGTCCCCGTGGAGCAGCGGGGTCTGCGAACTCGTCGTCGAAGGCGTCTCGAACGGCCGGATCCAGAGCAGCGCGCCGGAGTCGGCTTCGACGCCCACGAAGTGCTCCTGGGTGAAGGCGACCACCTGATCGGCCCCGTCCAGCCGGAACCGCATCGCCGATCCGTAGGCGGGGCCGTCGCCGTCCCAGCTCCAGACGACCTCGCCGGACGCGACATCGAACGCGGTGAGCGCCCCGTCGTCGTGACCCCCCACATGGACGATCACCGCGTCATCCACGACGAGGGGCGACATCGAGGTGTGGTAGAGCGGCTCCACATCGGTTCCCGGGACATGCCAGAGGCGCTCCCCCGAATCGGCGTCGAAGGCGCTCACCGAGCCGGTCATCCCGTGCACGAAGATCCGGCCCTCGGCGAACGCGGGGGTTGCCTTGGGCCCCGGGCCGTGCCGGGCGGTCGCCGGGCTCATGTCGAAGGGCGCCGGATAGGCCGACCGCCGCCGCACTTCGCCGGTGCCGGGGTCGAGGGCGAGGAGCACTTCCTCCTCTCCCTGTCGCGCGAACGCGAACAGGGTGTCTCCCACGACGAGCGGAGTGGCGTACCCCGTCCCCACTTCCACGGACCAGTGCTCTTCGAGCGTCTCCGGCCACGCCGAGGGAGCATCGAACTCCGTCGCCCGCCCGTCGCGCTCCGGGCCGCGCCACTGCGGCCAGTCCTGTCCGGTCGCCATCCCGGGCGGGATGCCGACCACGAGGACGCCGACCACGAGGACGCCGACGATCGGGAGCGCCCGGACTCCGTTCACCCCGCTGCCGTCCGCCGCGAGCGTGTGGACTCCGCATACCCGGTTGCCGTCCACGACGCGGCTGGCGCCGCGGCCTTCGATCCGGTCCTGACGTCGAGACATGGTTCCTCCCGTCGGGAGCCGTCACCTCGACCCCCTGCCGTCATTGTCTCCCAACCGTCCTTCCGCGCTGCCGCCGCGAGCATGGCGCGAAGGCCCCTGTGCGACAATTGCGCCCTCCGAGGAGCGCGACCCATGACTGACCTGTTCCGATTCCCTTCCGCCCGCCGGCGCCTCGTCGCCGGCATCTTCCTGCTGCTCGCGACGGCTCTGATCGCCTCGTGCGGGGCGGGCCCCGACGCCGAGGCGCAGGACGAGAACCCCCGGTTCGGGGTGTGGAAGCTGCGCTCGGACAACCCGCCTCCCTACGAGAACATCATGACCTATGCGCCGTGGGGCGACGGCGGGATGAGCATCACGGTGGCGACGACGAACGCCGAGGGCGAGACCTCGGAATGGAGCTACGAGACGCTCTTCGACGGCGCTTTCCGCCCGGTGGCGGGTCTGGAGAACTCCGATACCGCGGTGGAGATCGTGACCGACAACTCGACCCGGATCCTGAACCGCCGCAACGGGAGCGTGTACCAGGTCATCATCAACACGCTCTCGGACGACGCGAACCGGATCGACAACGACTATGTCCGGCTCGATGAGGAGGGACGGATCACGCGGGTGACGCGGGCCATCTACGACCGGATCGAGGACTGAACCCGACGCCCATGGAACGCCGCTCCCCTGTGCAGCGCCGCCCCCCTATGGAGCGCCGCTCTCCTAGGGAGCGCCGCTCTCCAGAGCGGCACCGCGCCCCATCCCAGCCGGCGCACTATGGAGCACCGCTCTCCTGTGGAGCACCGCTCTCCTATGGAGCGCCGCTCTCCTATGGAGCGCCGCTCTCCAGAGCGGCAATTCCGAAACCCCGATGCGGAAGGTCTTCCCGTGCCGGACTGGAGTCCGGCGTTCCATACGCGCTGCTCTCCAGAGCGGCACCGCACCCCATCTCAGCCGGCGCACTATGGAGCACCGCTCTCCT
>JAJEAO010000025.1 GCA_022822745.1 Acidobacteriota bacterium | reverse complement strand
TCCCTCCGGGACGAGCACCAGCCGGGCGCGCTGCGGCGGTCCGCCAGCCGATCCGCCCCAGGTCACGACGGACGCCTCGATGTCCACGACCCGATATCCGTTCCTCTCGACGACGCTGAAGGTCTCCGCGTACGGCGTTTCCATCGTCTCGCCTTCGAGCGGTCCCGGATCCTCGAGCGCGCCGGCCCCGCATCCGGCCAAGGCGACGCCCAGTAGAGACCAGACGAACGCCGTCGCAGCCAGAAGGGCCCCCGTCACCCGAAGTCGTGTCCGGAAGCGCCGGTCGGGGACGGGATCCTCCAACCGGGGCTCGCGCACGCTTGTGGTCGCGGTCCTGCCGGGGACGGGGGACCTGGGAACGGTCCGGGCTGGCATGGGACTCTCCTCCGGGATGACGGAGCGCCGACGCGCCGCAGCGGGCGCGGGCGCTGCAACAGGACGCTGCAGCCGGCCGGTCGGCTGGCTACGACGGTTGCAGAGTCAGGCGGGAGGCGCCCGGGAGCCGCCCCCGGTGGGCGTGGTCCCGTGGACATGCGCAGCGACGACCGGGACGGCGACCGAAAGGGCGGCCGGCGACGGACTCGCCGGGAGGCCGGACTGGGCGAAAGGCGCGTCCTCGGCGATGCAGACAGCGCAGGGCTCGCCGTGCCTGTCCAGATCGTCGGGCTCGACGTGCAGATGAGGGGCGGCGGGGAGGGCCAGCAGGAGGAGGACTCCGATGGCGGCCCAGGAGAACACTCCGCGCCGGTCCAGGCTCATGGCGAGGATTCTAGTCCGCCCCCTGGGACGCTTCAGGCCCGGCCCCGACGCGCCGGTCCGCCCTCATCGGCCGGGCACCGGGAGAACACCGACGCCCTCGATCACGACGAACGGGCCGGTGGCAAGCGCGCCGATCTCCTGCTCCTCGCCCGAGGGCCACTCGATGACGGCGACGGTGGTCTCGCCCACCGGAACGGCGACCAGAACCTCCCGGGCGCTGGTCGAGAGGTAGCTGGAGCCGGCGGTCACGAGCGAGAGCGACTCCCGCTCGCCCCGACGCGCGCGGATCATTGCGCCGGTCCCGTCTCGGGGCGAGCTCCGCCCGACGAGCCGGAGCGCGGCCGAGGGACGGAGCGGCGATTCGTTCCGCAACAGGCCCGCCGGCCCCCCCGACCGCGACACGACGAGATCGGGACGCCCATCGCGGTCGAAGTCGCCGACGGCAAGCCCGCGACCCACCGCCGGCGGAAGATCGAGCGGAATCGGTTCGAAGCGGCCGCCGCGGTTCGCGAAGCAGAGATCCTCCTGCCGGTAGGTGGAGCCGGGGAACAGGATGTCCGCGTTCGGGAGCACGTGGCCGTTCGCGATGCAGAGGTCGGGGCGCCCGTCCAGATCCAGATCCTCGAACACGACGCCGAAACCGAGCCGAGCGAGCGAGGGCCGCCCCACGCCGCCGAGGAAGGAGAAGTCGCGGAACACGCCGTGGCGGTCGGCCACGTGGAGCGTGTTCGGCTCGCCCTGGAAGTTCGTGACCACGAGGTCGAGGTCGCCGTCCGGCTCGAGGTCCGCCGCCGCCACGCCCATCCCGGCAAGCGCGTTCCCGTCGCCGTCGTAGGCGACGCCGGCGGGAAGACCCCGTTCGGCGAACCGCAGTCCTCCCAGGTTCTCGAAGAGAAAGTTGGGAGTCGTGTCGTTCGCCACGAGGAGGTCGGGGAGCGGGTCGCCGATCCAGTCCCCGGCGAGGACGCCGAGGCCCTTGCCGGTCGGAAGCGCGATGCCGGCGGTCTCGCCGGTCTCGCGGAACGACCCGTCGCCGAGGTTCTCGTAGAGCAGATCGGGCGCCCCCGAGAAGGCGTCCGGCAGACAGTAGGACCGCACCCGCTCGCCCGCGACGGTCCGGGCGCACTCGGGGTTGTTCCGCGCCGACCAGTCGAGGTACCGGGTGACGTAGAGGTCGAGATCCCCGTCGCGGTCCAGGTCCGAAAGAGCCGCCCCGGCGCTCCACCCGCCGCCCTCGAGACCCACCTCGCGGAGCGCGAAGGTGCCGTCGCCCCGGTTCTCGTAGAAGAGGTCCCGCCCCGCGCGGCTCACGAACAGATCCGGGTCGCCGTCGGCGTCGGCGTCGGCCGCGACGACTCCCATCCCGTAGCCCTCGGTCGGCGCCGGTTCGCCGAATCCGGCCGCCGCGCTCCGGTCGCGGAACCGGCCGCTGCCGTCCCCCTGGTAGAGCGCGCCGACCCGCGCCGGCGGCCGGCCGGCGCCCGGCGCTTCGCCGCCCTCGACAAGGAAGAGGTCGAGCGCGCCGTCCCCGTCGTAGTCGAAGACGGCGACGCCCGAGCCCATCGTCTCGACCGGATGCCACGCACCCCGGGCGCCCCGGTGATGCCGGAAATCGAGTCCCGCTTCGGCGCCGATGTCCCGCAGCGCGATCTGCGCTCCCGCAGCGAGTCCGACGGGGGTCCCGGCGAGCAGGGCGCTGGCGAGAGCGATGCGCCGGGGCCGGCTAACCATCCACGCCAGCCGCCGCGCACTCCCGGGAGCAGTAGCCGCTGCCGCGCTTCCGGATGATCTGGTCCTTCGGCACGTAGAGGTCACAGCGGGCGCATCCGACGACTTCGCCGCGAACCCTCGCGCGCCGCGGCCCCCGGGTGACCTCCGGCTGGCGTCGCCCGCCGCCGAAGAGCGCCCTGAGTCCACCCCAGAGGATCCTCACGAGGATGATGGTCGCCAGGATGACGAGGAAGCGGAGCACCACGGCGAAACCGGTTCGATCTTATCGGCGGAAGGCGGGACTCAGTCCGGCCCGTCGAGCGTCGCGGCCCAGAGCCAGAGATCCCGGCCCCGCTCGCCGAACGGATACGGGAGGCGCTCGGGACGGAACCCGGCGCGGCGAAGGAGGCGATCCCACGCGGCCACCGGAAAGAGGCCGACCCGGTGGTGATCCACATCCACGCGCAACCGGGTTCCCTCGGTCCGGAAGAACACGTAGGCGGTGTCCACGTGCTTCCCGTGCGAGGGAGCGGTCGTGGAGTACTCGACGAAGGTCAGCTCGTCCTCCCCGGACCGCCGGGTCTCGTGCGAGATGTGAGGCGAGACGAAGGAGTCGGCGTAGTCGTCGGGGACGACGAGGAGGAGTCCGCCGGGACCGAGGTGGGCGCGGGCCGTCGCGAAGGCGGCCAGCAGGTCGTCCTCGGTCAGAAGATAAGAGACGGCGTCATGGATCAGGACGGCGTCGAACAGCTCGCCGAGCCGAACCTCCCGCATGTCCCCGACGTGGTGCGCGACGCCGGGGTTCAGACGGCGGGAGTGGGCGAGCATGGCGTCCGAGAGATCCACCGCGGTGGCGCGGTGGCGGCGCGCGATCCAGTGGAGGTGGTGGCCTCCCCCCGAGCCGAGATCGAGCAGGCGCCGTGGGCCAGGGCCGAGCCGCTCCCGGATGGCCTGCAGGATGAACTCCGCTTCGTCCCGGTAATCCTCCGGCGGGCTCATGAGCGGCCAGAGGTGGGCCAGGTCGGCGTAGAGGCGTCCGGGAGGCTTCTCCATGCGGGCAGGATAGGCCGCGGTCCGGTACGGTAGGGAGCGATGGGAGGTTCGGCCACCATGGAGTCTCCGGGTGCTTCGACGAGACGGGCTCGCTGGCTCGGGGCGGGATGCCTCGCCGCGCTGGTCGCCTGTTCGGCTCCGGCAGATAGCCTGGTCGCCTGTTCGGCTCCGGGAGAAAGCCCGGACGTCGAGCCCGGCGTCCTCGTGATCACCGCCGACCGGGTCTTCGACGGACGGGGCGGAGTGCTCGAGGAGCGCGGCGTCGTGGTCCACGAGGGCCGGATCAGCGCGGTGCTTCCGCTCGCGGATCTGCCGGACGCGGCCCCGCGGCTCGACTTCCCGGGAGGCTCGATCCTGCCGGGGTTCGTGGACACGCACGTCCATCTCGACTGGCACTTCGGCGAGGACGGCCGGCTCGCCCGCGGCGCGCCTCCGGAGCAGAGCGCCCTCCACGCGGTGGAGAACGGCATCCGGATGCTCGAAGCCGGGTTCACGACGATTCAGAGCCTCGGCAGCCCGGTGGACGGCCCGGTGAGGGACATCATCGCCCGAGGCGTCGTGCCTGGCCCGAGGATCATCACGTCGCTCGGATCGCTCTCGGCCCGCACCGGAGGACCGGACGCCATGCGGGCCGAGGTCGAACGGCTGGCGAACCGCGGCGCCGACGCGATCAAGATCTTCGCCTCCGAGAGCAGCCGGGACGGGGGCGGACCGACGCTCTCGCAGGAGCAGCTCGACGCCGCCTGCGGCGCGGCGAGGGAGCGCGGTCTCCGGACGCTGGTCCACGCCCACGGACCGGTGAGCGCGAGCCGGGCCGCCGAGGCGGGCTGCACCACGATCGAGCACGGCTCGCTCCTCGACCAGGCCACTCTCGACCTGCTGGCGGAGCGGGGCCTCTTCTTCGACCCGAACACCTACCTGATCGTCGCCAACTACCTCGAGCAGAAGGAGCGCTACCTGGGGATCGGGAACTACACCGAGGAGGGCTTCGCGCTCATGGAGGCGAACATCGAAGGCCGCATGGAGGTCTTCCGGAATGGGCTCGCCACCGCGGAGCTGCGAGTCGTCTTCGGCACCGACGCCGTCGCCGGCGCGCACGGCCAGAACATCCGCGAGGCCTTCGCCCGGGTCGAGCAGGGCGGTCAGGCGCCGGAGGATCTGATCGTGGCCCTCACCTCGCTCGCGGCGGAGTCACTGGAACTGGAAGACGAGATCGGAACGGTGGCGGAGGGTTACGTCTCCGACCTCGTGGTCGTCGAGGGCGACCCCGCGGCCGATGTCCGGGCGCTCGGCGAAGTCCGGCTCGTGGTTCGGGACGGCCGCCTCCACTGGCTCCGCGACCCCGGATCCTGAGTCGGAGGGGCGAAGCCGCGCCTCAGCCCGTCGCGTCCTCCGGATCGAACCGCCTGGCCGCCGGCTCCCAGAGCTCGATCGGGTTGCCCTCGGGGTCGTGGATGCGGGCGAAGCGACCCACGCCCTCCATCTCGGTCTCGTGGCTGATCTCGATCCCCGCGGATCTCAGTTGGGCCACCATCGCGTCCAGATCGCCCACCCGGAAGTTCAGCATGAACGCCTTGTCGGCGGCGAAGTAGTCCGTATCCGCGCCGAACGGGGCGAACACGGTGACTCCGGCCTCGGTCCGCCACGGAGCCATCTCCATGTCGGTCGGGGCGGGATTGATCCCGAGGTGATCCCGATACCACTTCGTCAGCCCGACGGGATCCTTCGCCCGGAAGAAGAACCCGCCGACTCCCTGAACCTTCTGCATGGTCTGCCTCCCCTGCCGGACGAGAGCGCTCAGCTTCCGGGGCGGCGGAGGTTCCGCACCGGCTGCGGGTCGTCTCCGGCGGGCGTGTTGTGCTGCATGATGATCTGCCACCGGTCGTCCCGGTGGATGTAGGTCATCGTGTAGCGGCCCTCGTGGACCGTGACCCGCTCGTTCCCGCCGTAGAGGACCGAGAGGTGGTACTCGCCGTAGGCGATGCCGGTCCCGCCGATGATGCGGTACTGCTCGTTGCTCGTCCGGAACTCGGCGCCGGTCGTGTTGTTGAAGAACATGCCCCAGTCGATGGCGCACGCCTCCCGGCCCTGCTTGCCCGAGGTGGGGCCGCAGGCGTAGAACGAGAGGGCCTCGTCGTGCACCGTGTCGAGGAAGGTGTCGAGGTCGCCGGAGTTCAGGGCCGCCACCGAGGTCTCGAACGTGGTCTGGAGCGACGCCGCATCCGGCGGATCGCTGGCCGAGGCGAACGCAGGCAGCGCGACGAGCAGCAGGGCGGCGACGGCGAGGCGGCGGATACGGGTCATGGACGGTTCTCCCTTCGGCTGCGACAATTGAACCATGTTGCGCGGCGAGCGGGTCGGGACTCCCCGATCGGAGGAGGCCTCCGAGCTCGACGCGGCGTCCCGCCGAGAGGGTCGGGACGATGTCTTCGGCATGTGGAGCGATCACGCCGAGAACGGGCTCGCCTGGCAGCGAAGACTCCGGAGCGAGTGGGCGGATCGGGATCCGTGGCGTAACCCGGAGGCCGAACGGCCTCGGGAGCCTCTGGAGCTTCTGGATCTTCTGGAGCTTTGCGAGCGTCTGGCTCCGCGCCGATCGTCGTGTGGCCCGCCCGGAGAAGTGTCGAAATCGGAGTGAGCTCCGATCTGGTCTGACCATTTCGGAATACACTCCGAAACGGCCATGTACGAGCGCATCCTTCGGCCCGACCTCCCGGCCGGACAGTCGGCCTTCCTGTGGGGGCCGAGGAAGACCGGCAAGACCACGTTGCTGCGCCAGCGGTTCCCTCACTCGGCGCGATTCGATCTGCTCGATACCCGGCTCCTGCTCGAGTTCACCCGCGCGCCGTGGCGGCTGACCGAGCGGGTGCGGGCGCTCGACCCCGCCACCCGGGCCCGGCCGATCGTGCTTGACGAGGTCCAGAAGGTTCCAGCGCTCCTCGACGAGGTCCACCGTCTCATCGAGGAAGACGGCCTGCGATTCATCCTGTGCGGGTCGAGCGCCCGCAAGCTGCGGCGGGGCGGCGTGAACCTCCTGGGCGGGCGGGCCTGGCGGTTCGAGCTGCACCCCCTGACCTCGCGGGAGATCCCGGACTTCGACCTGTTGCGCGCCCTGCGGCGCGGCCTGATCCCGCAGCACTACGACGCCCGCCATCCACGCCGAGCCCTCAGGGCCTACCTCGACGACTACCTCAGGGAGGAAGTGTTCGCCGAGGGTCTGACGCGCAACGCCCCGGCGTTCTCGCGGTTCTTCGAGGCGCTCGCCTTCTCGCATGGAGAGCTCGTGAACTACAGCCGTCTGGCCCGGGACTGCGGAGTGACCTCCAAGACAGCCCGGGAGTACTTCCGGATCCTGGTGGACACGCTGCTCGGCCTCTTCGTGGAGCCGTTCCGGCGGCGCCGCTCCCGCGCCATCCTCACCCGGACGCCCCGGTTCTACGTGTTCGACGTGGGGCTTGCCGGCGAGCTGACCCACCGGCGGCCGGACCGCCTGGCCGGGGAGGTCTTCGGCCGGGCGCTGGAGCACTTCATCCTGATGGAGCTCGTCGCATATCGCAGCTACCGGGAGCGCGCATTCCCGATCCGCTTCTGGCGCACCAAGACCGGGCTGGAGTGTGATTTCGTGCTCGGCCGCGACGGCTCGACCGCCATCGAGGTGAAGGGAACCAGCGCCGTCCGCTCGCGGGATCTGAGGGGACTCCGCGCCTTTCGCGAGGAACACAGCCCGCGCCACGCCGTCGTCGTCTCGAACGAGCCCGCCCCGCGGCGGACCGACGACCGCCTCTGGATCCTTCCGTGGCGGGACTTCCTCGACCGGCTCTGGTCGGATGCGTTCTCCTGATCGCCCCGGAGCACAACGGTCGATCGGGGATGCAGCCCTCTCCGCCGGCAGGATGAAGTCGTGCTGAAGCGGTTCGCCGTCCGGGGCTTCAAGTCGCTCCGCGATGTTGATGTGGAGCTGCCTCGGCTGGCCGTGCTGTTCGGCGCGAACGCCTCGGGGAAGAGCAACTTCCTCGAGGCGCTGCAGACGCTCTCCAGGCTGGCGAACGCCCGGACGCTGCACGACGCCCTGGCGCTCCCCTGCCCGGTTCGGGGCCATGCGTTCGAGGCCTTTCCGCTGGATCCGGCGGGCATCGAGGCGCAGTTCGCTCGCGAGTTCGACCAGTTCCGTCTCGAGGCAGACTTCGACGCCGGGGGCCGGGACTGGCGCTACCGGGTCGCGCCGCGCATCCGCTACCGATCGGGAGAGCTCACGGTCAGCGACGAGTCTCTCGCCGAGCTGGGCAGATCCGGCGAGCCCAAGAAGAGGCCTGCGCCTCCCATCGAGCGCCAAGAGGACATCCTGGTGATCCGGAAGCGAGGGAGGGGCCGCCCCCGGCATGAACCCGTGGGCCTGAACCACACGGTCCTCTCCGACCGAAGCCTGAGCGGGAACGGCTACACCCACTTCGACGATGCGCGCGGCGAACTCGCGAACTGGCGCACCTTCTATCTCGAGCCGCGGATCGAGACGCGGAAGGAGCAGGCCCCGGCGGCGGTGACCGATATCGGGATCCACGGGGAGGGGTTGATCGCGTTCCTCCATCGCCTGCGCGTGGAGCATCCCAAGCACTTCGACGCGGTATCGCGAACCCTCCGAGCCGCGGTACCGAATGTCGAAGGACTCGACGTCACACTGAACACGGCTCGTGGCACCGTGGACGTGTGGATCCGCCAGGCGGGTACGGCGGTCTCAGTTCGCGTTGCGTCCGAAGGAACCCTGCGAGTTCTCGCTCTCTGTGCGATCGCCGTCAACCCATGGGCGGGATCGCTGATCGCGGTCGAGGAACCGGAGAACGGCGTGGCCCCGCAGCAAGTGGACTGGATCGCCCGCCTTCTCGTCGGGCTGACGAACGAGCGACAAGTGATCGTCACTTCCCATTCTCCAGTCTTCGTTGACGCGCTCCTCCGCCTGCGCGACACGACGCCGGACCTCGACCTGGGCCTGTTTCGGTGCGAGGCCGGCGCATCCGGCAGCGCGATCGAGCCGATCAATGTCTCCGGATCGCTCTTCCGCGAGACCGGAGTGCTGGAGGCGCTCACGACCCAACCCGGAGAGGCCGTCTTCCAGAGTCTCCTGATGCGCGGTTTCCTGAATGGCTGAGGGCATCACAATCGAAGACGCGTCGCTGAAGGCCTTTCTGCACGAGCTGCGGGCCGCGCTTCGCCGCCTCGCCGCGGGAACCGGGAGAGGAGCTGGGGCGTGAACTCGCGACGATCCCATGTTCGTCTCTGCGTCGGGCTGGACCGAATCGCCGGCAGGGGAGCGTGGACGGGGCTGCCGCCGGCTGAACGTGCCGGGCAGGAGCCCGGCGCGCCGGCAGGGCGCGCCGGCAATCTCGATGGCGCCCGTTCCCGATCCATCCCGATAGAGTCCCCTGCATGGCGTGGTGGATCTGGATCGGTGGCGGAGCGCTGCTGGCCGCCCTCGAGCTCGTCGTCGGAGGGGAGCTGTGGCTTCTGTTCCTCGGACTCGCGGCGGTCGTCGTCGGCCTCGCGGCGGGCTCCGGGTTGACCTCGCTGGCCGTTCAGCTCGCGCTCTTCGCCGCGCTCGCCGTCTCGGCTTTCTTCGTGCGCCGGCGCCTCAGCTCCACGGGTGAGGCAGAGACCGTCGGCTCGGACTCCCTGGTCGGGGAGATCGGCACGGCGGCGACCGAGATCCGACCCGGCAAGCCGGGCCACGCCGAGTTCCGCGGCTCCCGCTGGCCGGCGCGGGCGGCCGCCGAGCACCGGATCGAGGCCGGGAGCCGCGTCCGCGTCACCCGCATGCAGGGCATCACCCTGTTCGTCGAACCCCGGTGAGCGCCGCGCCGCTCGCCTGACCCAGGGAGAACCACTCGATGGGCTTTCAGATCGTCGCCGGACTGATCGCGGTGGTCGCCGTGATCACCCTCTATCGAACCGCCCGGGTCGTGCCCCAGCAGCAGGTGTTCGTCGTGGAGCGGCTCGGCCGGTATCGCGCCAGCCTGAAGGCCGGATTCCACCTGCTGGTCCCGTTCGTGGATCGCGTGGCCTACAAGCACTCGCTCAAGGAGCGCGCGATCGACATCCCGCAGCAGGTCTGCATCACCCGCGACAACGTCCAGATCTCGGTGGACGGCGTGCTCTACCTGCAGGTCGTGGACGCGCAGCGCGCCTCCTACGGGATCAGCGACTACGTCTTCGCGATCGCCCAGCTCGCTCAGACCACGCTGCGTAGCGAGGTCGGAAAGATCGATCTCGACCGGACGTTCGAGGAGCGGGCGACGATCAACGCGTCCGTCGTCGAGGAAGTGGACCGGGCAAGCGACCCCTGGGGCGTCAAGGTCCTCCGCTACGAGATCCGTGACATCGCGCCGCCGCGAGACGTGCTGAACGCCATGGAGAAGCAGATGCGGGCCGAGCGCGAGAAACGCGCCACGATCCTCGCCTCGGAGGGGGATCGGGAGGCCGAGATCAACCGCGCCGAAGGCGAGAAACAGCGGGTGATCCGCGAGTCCGAGGCGCAGCGCCAGCGCCAGATCAACGAAGCGGAAGGCGAAGCGAAGGCCATCCTCGCGGTGGCCTCTGCCACCGCCGAGGGCATCCGGCAAGTTGGCGAGGCCATCTCGGGCCCGGGCGGGCTGGACTCGGCCCGCATCCGCGTCGCCGAGCAGTACGTGGAGGAGTTCGGGAACCTCGCGCGCACGAACAACACGATCATCCTGCCCCAGAACCTCGCCGATGTGTCCGGCTTCGTCGCGACCGCGATGAAGGTCATCGAGAACGCAGGCAAACCCGCATCGAAGGGCTGACGGCCGGCGGCAGTCCAGCCGCCCCTCCGCCTTTCTCCAGGACGAGAAGGGTTCCACAGACGCCGGTTGGACTCACCCGCGCCCGTGTGGATGGCTTGCGCGGGTGACTCAGCGCTGCGCGACTGCCGGTCGCGTGGGGTAGTCCTCGCGTCGACCCGAGTCGCCTGGCTGGATCACGAAGTCGCGCCGGTCGCGGTAGAACGGCGCCCGGTTCAGCACGTAGTCCTGCCCGTCGTCGAGATCCACCCGGTCCCACGGCGTCATGAGCCAGTACTTGTGGTCCCCGAGAAACAGATACAGGTTCGGCCTGCCAAAGAAGGAGCCCGCGACGCCCTCGCCGGCGCGGAATCGGGCGATCACCGTCTCGATCAGCTCGCGCTGGTCGTCCTTGCGGCTCAGGACGTACTCGTGCGGCCAGGTGTTGCGATAGGTCACAGCCTCCCGCCAAGGAGCGCGGCGGATCTGCTCCGCGAGCGTCAAGTGTTCCCGGGTGGTCATATTGCTCCGCGCCCTCCTGCAGTTTGCCTCACGCCGCCCTTGGGGCCCTCCCGCGCATCGCCGCGATGGAGATCAACGCGCGCGATTACGGGAGCTGCAGGATCCGTGACTGGAAGACCTCGTGCAGCCGGTCCAACTTCGCCACCAGCCACTCGTAACACTCGATCCGCTTGGCGGAAGACTGCCAATCCACGGACTTCCGATAGTAGATGCTGCACTGCCGCACGCCGTCCTCGGACCACCAGGTCGGCTCACTTCCGAGAACCCGATCGATTTCGCCCCGATCGACCTTCAGGCTCTCGAATATCTGTGGAGCATCCTTCGTCGCAATCACGAACTCGGCCCGGACTTCGGCACTTCGATCCTCGTTCCAGGTTGACGCGACTGCGTTCAGACCGAACCCCGCCTTTCCGATGGCCATCTTCATCAGGTGTCCTGGGAGCGGAGCTGTTGGAGCAAACCGCACGTCCCGCCCCCTGACGTGGTCCCTGAAGCCCTGCCAGAAGTCACGCTGCGCTTGTTGCACCTCTGACAGGCCCGACTGAGGCGCCCATTCGCTCGGCTTGGCGACGATGTTGAGCCTCGGGGCGCACGGTGAATCCCCGATCTTCCAGATCTCGATTTCGAGGCCAAAGAACGCGACTTCCTCGGTCGTGTGGCTGTTGAGCCATTCGAGCGCCGCTCGGTGCTCGTCGGTGAACCGCTTGGCGATCCAGACGACCGTCAGCGCATCGCACCCGGCGGCGTAGGTCAGGCTTTTCCCCAAGTGGTCGTGATCGGTCCGTCCCAACTGGTTTTCTATGACGACGCGGCCGCCCACCGTGCTTCTGGCGACGATGTCGGCGGAGTAGCTGCCAATGGTTGTCTCCACGTCGGGGTCCACGAGATCGATGCCGAGCGCCTCGCCCAGAAGTTTCAGCCCGTCGCGTCCAGCGAGCCACGGAGTGAAGTCCTCAGCCTCATCGGGCCAGACCTTGCGCAGCGCCACAGGCTCGAGGCGAGCGAGATTGCTGCTGGCTTCAGTCACTTTCACTCTCCTCGCCCTGTGCCTGTGACTCGTTCATCGCGCGCCAGATCTTCTCCGGCGTGAGCGGCGTGTCGAGGTGCTCCACGCCCCAGGGTCGGAGCGCATCCACGACCGCGTTGACCACGGCCGGCGTGGAGCCGATCGTTGCGGCCTCTCCGATCCCCTTGGCGCCGAGCGGATTGATCGGAGTCGGCGTGACCGTTCGCCGGAGTTCGTAGGCCGGGAGCATGTCGGCCCGCGGGATCGCGTACTCCAGGAGCGACCCGGTGAGGAAGGTTCCGTCGGCGTCGTAGGCGGCGTTCTCGAAAAGCGCCTGCGAGATGCCCTGGGCGAGGCCGCCGTGGACCTGTCCCTCGGCGAGAAGCGGGTTGATGACGCGGCCGCAGTCGTCCACCGAGATATAGCGGAGGATCCGCGGTTCGCCGGTCTCCGGTTCGATCTCGACCGCGCACAGATGGGCGCCGAACGGGAAGGTCTCGCTCGGCGGCCGGAAGTCGGTGTCCGAGGTGAGCGCGTCGCCCGCGTCGTCCGGCGACTCCTCGCTCGCGGCGTAGGCGGCGAGTTCGGTCCAGCCGACCGCGCGGGCGCGGGAGCCGGCGACGAAGAAGCGTCCCTCCGCAAAGCGGATGTCCTCGGGAGCGGCTTCCAGCAGCGAAGCGGCCAGCCGTTTCGCCTGCTCGCGCACCGTCTCGGCGTTCGTGAACACGGCGGCGCCGCCGACCGGGGCGCTCCGGCTCCCGAAGGTGCCGATGCCGCGGGGGCACTCGTCGGTGTCGCCGTGGAGCACGCTGACGCGGGCCGGATCCACGCCGAGCTGCTCCCCGGCGATCTGCGCCCACGCCGTCTCGTGCCCCTGCCCGTGCGGCGAAGTCCCGCTTCGCACCGTGACCGAACCGTCGGGCTCTACCGTGACCCCGCCCGCCTCCCACGGTCCAAAGCCGCAGATCTCGACGTAGCAGGCGACGCCGATTCCGAGCGGCTTCCCGCCCCCGGCCCGCCGCCGGGCCTGCTCGACCCGAAGCCCGGCGTAGTCGCCCGCTTCGAGCGCCAGGTCGAGCGCCCGCTCGTACTCGCCGCTGTCGTAGGTCAGCCCGGTGGCGGTCCGGTAGGGGAAACGGTGGCCGGGGATCAGGTTGCGGCGGCGGATCTCCACCGGGTCGAGCCCGAGCCGCCCGGCGAGGATGTCGAGCATCCGCTCGATCAGGTACGTGGCTTCGGGACGGCCCGAACCCCGGTAGGGCTCGTTGGGCGCCGTCGTGGTGAACGCACCCTCGGCGCGGGCGGCGGCGGTGGCGATGTCGTAGGGGCCGACGATCATCGTCCCGGTGAGCGACGGAGTCGTCGGACCCGGGCGGCTGAACCAGGCGCCGCAGTCGAATTGCATGGCGAGGTCGGCGTGCCGGACCCGGCCGGACTCGTCGGCCCGCACTTCGAGGCGCGCGAACAGGTTGCGGCCGTGGCTGGTGGTCTGGAAGTCCTCGGTCCGGGTCGCCGCCCAGCGCACCGGCGCCCCGAACCGGAGCGTCAGCCACGGGACGAGGACTTCTTCCGGGTAGAGGTTTGCCTTGGCGCCGAATCCGCCGCCCACCTCCGGGGCGACACAGCGGATCCGCTCCCGGGCGACGCCGAGGATCTTCGCCACGCTCGACCGGACCCGGTGCGCCGACTGGGTCGAGGTCCACAGGGTGATCCGGTCCCCGTCCGGGCGGGCCGCGACCGTCCGCGGCTCCATCGCCATCGGAATGAGGCGCTGGATCCGGAAGTCCTGCGCCACCACGACCGGCGCCGGATCGGGCTCGCGGTTCGCCGGGAGATCCCACCGGAAGGCGCGGTTCCCGGGGACGGCGTCATAGATTGCTTCGGCGCCGTCAGCGAGCGCGGCCCGGCAATCCCCGGCCCCGGGACGGTCGCGGTAGTCCACCCACACCGCCGCCGCCGCATCGGCCGCCTGCTGCGGGGTCTCGGCGACGACCGCGACCACCGGATCCCCGACCATCCGCACCCGGCGGTCGGCGATGGGCCCCGAACCCGGGAGCTGGAGCCCTTCGAAAGCGCCGCCCGACGGGGAACTGGCCACCGGGAACGGCGCCTTCAGCGTCGGCAGGATGTCGGCCCCGGTGAAGACGCCCCGGACTCCCGGCATCGCCGCGGCGTCATCCGCTTCGATCCCGACGACGTCGGCGTGCGGGTAGGGGCTCCGCACCAGCGCCAGATGCAGCGCGCCGGAGAGCGGGATGTCCGCGGTGTAGAGCGCCTGGCCGGTGACGAGCCGAGGATCCTCCCGGCGGCGCACCGGGTCGCCGATGGTCTGGGTTCTGATCGCCAAAGTCGTAGCCGGGCCCGGGAGGAGGGGCCGCTCTGCCAGTCCGCGCCGAGCGGTCGCGTGGAGGCAGGCGCGCAGCCCGCCGACCCCACAGGGAGCAGTCCCGGAAAAGGGGCGGGATTCTACCGGGAGGATCGGTCGCCGCCGGTCCGGAGAGGAGTCATCGGCCGCCGCCGGTCCGGAGACCGGTCATCGGCCAACTCCCCAGTCGTCCGGGTCAACGACTCGCTGAGCGCGAAGCGCCGCCTCGAACTCGCGGGCGTCATGCTCCGTCCAGGTCGCGTACCGCCGGAACCGCGCCAGGCGAGCCTCCCGGCGGCCCTCCTCGCGAAGGAGGCGCGAGGCCGTGGCCGTCCTGCTCTCCACCGTGGCGCCACGGACGGCGCGGCGTCGCTCCGGAAGCTGCTTGCCCGGGTTTCGGATCGGGGGGCGGCGCGAGGTCATGCGGGCCGCATTGTGATTCCTCCCGCCGACACTCCACGAGACCGGGCTTGCATCCGGTGCCCACGCTGCGTACGCGAACCGGCGGCTACCGCGCCGGCACCTCGGTGCCCTGTTCGATCTCGTGGAGATAGCCGCGATAGACGAAGAGGCGGTTCCTGCGGTTTCCGGTCACCTCGCTCGCGATCCCGATGTCCTCCAGCACCCGCATCGCCCGCGCAGCCGTCGTGAACGAGACGCCGGCCCGTTCCCGGGCGGATTGGAGGGAGAGCACCGGCCTCTCCTTCAGGGCATCGTGCAGAAGGACCACGGACCCGGCCGCGCGGCCGGCCGCGCCGACGAGGCGCTCCCGATCCTCTCGAAACAGGCGGGAGAGGCGATCGGCGGTGGCGGCGGCATCCTCGGCCACCTGGCTCACGCCGTCGAGGAAGAACTCGATCCAGCGCTCCCAGTCGCCGGTCTCGCGCACTTCGTTCAGGAGTCGGTAGTAGGTCGAACGATGACGCTTCAGGTAGAGGCTGAGGTAGAGCAGTGGCTGTCGGAGCACCCCGGCGTGGAGGAGCAGGAGCGTCACCAGGAAGCGGCCCACCCGTCCGTTGCCATCGAGAAACGGGTGGATCGTCTCGAACTGCACGTGGACGAGCGCCGCCCGCACCAGGACCGGCAACTCGTCGCCCTTGTCGTGGAGGTACAGCTCGAGCGCACCCATGGAATCCGGCACGGCGTCGGGCGGGGGCGGCACGAAGGCGGCGTTGCCCGGACGCGTACCCCCGATCCAGACCTGAGAGCGCCGAAACTCGCCGGGATCCTTGTCGCTGCCCCGGCCCCGACGCAACAGGACGCCGTGAACTTCCCGGATCAGACGGTTCGAGAGAGGGAAACCACCGCGGAGCCGCCGGAGCCCGTGGTCGAGAGCGGCTACGCAGTTCGAGGCCTCGAGGAGGTCGTCGAGCGGCGCCCCGGGGGCGCCATGGGCCTCGAAGAGCAGGAGCTGGGAGAGCGAAGACTGCGTCCCCTCGATCTGCGAGGAGAGCACAGCCTCCTTGCGCACATAGGAGTACAGGAACAGCTCCGGGTTGGGCAGCAGGCCCGAGACTCCATCCAGCCGTCCGAGGGCGAGGTGGGCCCGTTCGAGCCGGACCTGGAGCGCGCCATCGAGCCGAAGGGGTGGCGCGGGCGGGAGCGGTCTCGGAACGAAGGCGCGGAAACCCTCCCCGGCGGTGGCGACGGTCCGATAGGTTCCGGTTCGACGGCGCACGACGACTCTCCTCGACTGTGTGATCGCCCGCTATTTGCGGTCTTGCCAATAGCGGAGTCGGTTATTTTCGCTTGGGGCGGTTCAGGACAACAAGAGGTTCCGCCCGGAGTTCCTCCGGTGGGCGCCGATGGGGTGATCACGGGACGGATGGGTCAGGCCGCCGATCCGGCGCCGGCCGGGTGTACCTTTGGCCCCGCGCGGAGGTAAGGCCATGAAGACGAGCGGATCCCGGAGACGGTTCATCCAGACAGCCGCAGGCGGCCTGGCCGGGGTGGCGCTCGCGAGCGGCCGGCCCTCGGTCGCGGCTGCGGCCCTCCCGGACGCGACCGAGCGGCGACGTCTGATCGACCTCGCCCACTTCGGCCGCAAGACCCCCGCGGAAGGGGCCGGCGGCATGGCGATCACCTCCCACCCGCTGGCCACTCGCGAGGCCGTCGAAGTGCTGCGCCGGGGTGGAAACGCCTGCGACGCGGCGCTCGCGGCGTCGATCACCCAGACCGTGGTCGAGCCGCACATGACCACGATCACCGGGTGCCTATCGCAGCTCTACTTCGACGCCGCCACCGGCGAGACGACCTACGTGAACGGGAACGTGAACACCCCGATGGCGCCGCTGCCGGCGTTCGGCGCGCACGACCTCGCCACCGGGCGCGGCGTCGCCGTCCCCGGCTGGTGGGGCGGCTTCGAAGCGGCTCACGACCGCCACGGCGCCCTGCCCCGCAAGGATCTGATGGCGGGCGCCATCGCCTACGCCCGCGACGGGTTCGAGACCCATCCGTTCCTCTGGGGCGAGATCTTCATCCAGTCCGAGAAGATCGGCCGGACCGCCGCCGGGCGGGAGATCTTCTTCGAGGACGGCGCCGTCCCCCGGCCCGGCGCGATGCTCCACCAGAAGCGCGCCGCCGACACCCTGGAGCGCCTCGCCGACGAGGGGAACGACTACTTCTACCGGGGCGACTTCGCCCGTCGCGTGTGCGAAGTCGTCCAGGAGGCCGGCGGCGTGCTCACGCCCGACGACTTCGCCCGGTGGGAGCCGCGCTGGCAGGAACCGGCGTGGGGCAGCTACCGCCGGTTGAAGATCGCCGGATCGCCTCCGCCGGACAACGGCGGCACGCACCTTATCGAGATGCTCCACATGCTGGAGTTCCTCGACCTCGAACGCCTCGGACCGCCCACCGAGTCCGCCGAGAGCCTGCTCCAGATGCTCCGGGTGAGCCACCTCGTGTACCGGGAAGGAGGACGGCAGAACGACCCGGAGAGCCACCCGCTCCCGCTGGAGACGATCCTCTCCAAGGACTACGCCCGGATGCGGTTCGATCTCCTGCAGATGGGGCATCCGGTGTCGTCGGCGAGCGAACCGCCTCCGCCCGTCGGGAGCAACCACGTGACCGTCGTGGACGCCGCCGGCAACGTCTCCACGATCCTGCATTCCTGCATGTCCTATCCGTGGAGCAACGGCCTCTTCGCCGAGGGCGTGAGCATCTGCGCCGCGGGCGCCCATTTCCTCCGGGTGATGCCCCGCCCCGGCCACCGGATCTCGGCCTACGTCGCCCCGAACCTGATCTTCGAGGACGACCGTCCGGTCATGGCGTCCGGTTCGCCGAGCGTCAGTCTGCTGCAGAACTGCCTCCAGAACAGTCTGAACGTCCTCGAGTTCGGCATCCCGGTCGGCGACTCGGTGAACCGGCCCCGCTTCGGCGGCCCGTCGCTGACCACGCCGGGCGCGGTCCTGATCGAAGCCGACTTCCCCGAGGCGGTTCGCGAGGCGGTGGCGGCCCGGGGCATCCGTTTCGATGTGGTGAACCCGTGGAACTGGCACCACGGCTCCTTCGAAGGGATCCACATCGGACCCGACGGCATCCGCCGCGCCTGCGGCGACCCCCGCCGTTGCAGCATGGCGGAGGCAACATGATGAAGAGATATCTGATCTCGCTCCTCGCGTTCCTCTCGGTCTTCGCGCTCGGCACAGCCTCCGCAACAGCGCAGGACGAGATCGTCCTTCGCTGCGGCGCGGTGTTCGACGGCGAGACGATGGGCGACGCCGCCGACATCGTCGTGCGCGACACCCGGATCGTGGCCGGTCCCGCGAGTTCCTCCGCGGAAATCGTGGACCTCTCCGGCCACACCTGCCTTCCGGGACTGATCGATCTCCACGCGCACCTGACGATCAACCCGGAGACCCTCACCGCGCTCGACATGAACCGATCGAGCGCCGCCCGCACTCTCGACGCGCTCAGGAACGCGCAGATCATGCTGGGCGCGGGATTCACGACCCTGCGCTCTCCCGGCGAGTTCGACGGCTACTACGGCATCGTGGATCTGAAACGGTCCATCGCTGCCGGAAAACACATCGGGCCGCGACTCCTGGTCGCCCCCCACGCGATCTCCGCCACCGGAGGCCACGGCGACTTCAACAACCTGATGGCGGACCTCCACATCGAGACCCCGACCCGGATCGCCGACGGCCCGGACCAGTTGCGGCTCGAGATCCGCCGCGAGTTCAAGTACGGCGCCGACTGGATCAAGCTGATGATGACCGGCGGGGTCATGTCGGCGGGCGATGACCCGAACGTGAGCACCTACACCGAAGAGGAAGTGCGAGCCGCCGTCGAGGAGGCGCATCGCCACAAGAAGAAGATCACGGTCCACGCCCACGGCGCGCCCGGCATCAACACCGCGCTCCGCGCCGGAGTGGACTCGGTGGAGCACGCCACGCTCGTGGACGAAGAGGGCATCCGGCTCTTCCGGGAGCGCGGGATCCCGATGGTGCCGACGCTCTACGTGATGAACTACATCCTCGAAGCCGGAGAAGCGATCGGCTTCCCCCGGGAGAGCATCCAGAAGGCGCGCGATCTGATCGACGAGCGCGATCGCCGCATCGGCGCGGCCTTCGCCGCCGGAGTCCCCGTCGCCTTCGGTTCCGACACGATCTTCCCGCACGAGCAGGCGGCGCGGGAGTTCGCGGTGATGACCGGTCTCGGGCTGAGCCCCGAAGCCGCGCTCCGGGCGGCCACGACCGTTCCCGCCAGGACGCTCGGTCTCGAGGACGAGATCGGCCGCATCGCCCCGGGTTACGCCGCCGACGTGATCGCGGTCGAGGGAGACCCGGTCGAGGACATCCGCACGATGGAGGATGTCCGCTTCGTCCTCCGCGACGGCCGGATCGTCAAGGCCATCGGCGTCTTCCCGATGGACATCCTCCGCGGCGCCCGGTAGCGCCAGAGCGACCGCCGCAACATCAGGAGCACCGGCGACGAGCATGGCGAAGCGCAAGGCCGGAAACAGCGCCACCACCGGCTACGAGGCGGAGCTGTGGGAGATGGCCGACAAGCTCCGCGGCTCGATGGACGCCGCCGAGTACAAGCACGTCGTGCTCGGACTCCTCTTCCTCAAGTACATCTCGGACGCCTTCGAGGAGCGCCACGCCGAGGTGCTCGCCGAGTGGGACGAGGACGCCGCCGAGGACCGGGACGAGTACATCGCCGAGAACATCTTCTGGGTGCCCCGCGAGGCGCGCTGGAAGCGCCTGAAAGCGGAAGCGCGGCAGCCGACCATCGGCCAGACCGTGGACCGGGCGATGGCGGCGATCGAGCGGGACAACCCGGCGCTGAAGCAGGTGCTCCCCAGGGACTACGCCCGCCCGGCGCTCGACAAGCAGCGCCTCGGCGGGCTGATCGATCTGGTCGGGAACATCCGCGTCGGCGACGCCGAGGCGCGATCCCGGGATGTGCTGGGCAGGGTGTACGAGTACTTCCTTTCGCGGTTCGCGAACGCCGAGGGCAAGCGGGGCGGCGAGTTCTACACCCCGCGATGTGTCGTCAATCTGCTCGTCGCGATGCTCGAGCCCTACGAGGGCCGCGTTTACGACCCGTGCTGCGGCTCCGCGGGCATGTTCGTGCAGTCCGTGGAGTTCATCCGCGCCCACGCGAACGGCAATGGAAACGGCGGCGCGAGGCGCGGCGACATCTCGATCTACGGTCAGGAGTCGAACTACACCACGTGGAGACTCGCCCAGATGAATCTCGCCATCCGCGGCATCGGCGGCCAGATCGCCCACGGAGACAGCTTCCACGACGACCGCCATCCCGACCTGAAGGCCGACTTCATCCTCGCCAACCCCCCATTCAACGTCAAGGACTGGGGCGGAGAGCGACTGAGGGAAGATGTGCGCTGGCGCTACGGCGTCCCCCCGGCGCGCAACGCGAACTTCGCCTGGGTGCAGCACATGGTCCACCACCTCGCGCCGGGGGGCATCGCCGGATTCGTGCTCGCCAACGGGTCCATGTCGTCCAACCAGTCCGGTGAGGGCAAGATCCGGAAGAACCTGATCGAGGCGGGCCTCGTGGACTGCATGGTCGCGCTCCCCGGGCAGCTCTTCTATTCGACCCAGATCCCGGCCTGCCTCTGGTTCGTCGCCCGCCGAGAGAGAGAGAGAGAGAGAGAGAGAGAGAGAGATCTTGTTCATGGATGCCCGGAGGCTTGGTCGAATGCTGGACCGAACCCACCGCGAACTGACGGGTGACGACATCACCCGAATCGCAGCCACTTACCACGCCTGGCGGAAGGGGTCCGACACCGAAGGCTACGAGGACGTTCCGGGGTTCTGCCGGAGCGCCCCGCTGGCCGAGGTGCGACGCCACGGTCATGTGCTCACACCGGGTCGCTACGTCGGGATGGAGCCCGAAGAGGACGACGGCGAGCCGTTCGAAGAGAAGATGGCCCGCCTGGTCGCCCAGCTTCGGGAGCAGCAGGCAGAGGGCGCCCGCCTCGACGCGGCGATCCGCGTCAATCTGACCGCCCTCGGCTTCTGGCCTGACAGGAGGACCGAATGACCGTCCGCGAGCTGATCGACATCCTGAAGCGCCATCCCGACGACCTCCGGATCGTGCTGGACGGCTACGAAGGGGGCTGCGAGGACCTCTCGGCGGGCCAGATCCGGAGAGTGAAGATCGCGCTGAACGTGAACGAGGAAACCTACTACGGAGACCATGAGGAGTCCGATCTGGTCATTCCCCCCAAGTCTCCACCCCCTGAGGTCGTCGACGCCCTCGTGCTGCGCCGCACCTCGTGGTGATCGCTCGTTCCCGCACGCACGAAATGAACGACCACTCGGTGCCGACTGGCCACGCACTGGGTCCGGGAATGCTCCGCACGAGCCTCGGACGGCTCGTTGGCCTTCATGAGAAGAAGATCAATCCCTCGCAGTGCCGCGGGCACTTGTTTGCCCACCACTCGATCCCAGCCTTCGATAACGGCCGCACTCCCGTCGTCGAATACGGCTCGACGATCAAGAGCACCAAGTTCACGGTGCCATCGGACGCCGTGCTCGTGTCTCGGCTCAACCCGCGGTTTGCCCGAGTCTGGATGCCGACGGCGACGGACGATCCGCAAGCAATCTGCTCCACAGAATTCGCCGTTCTGTGTCCACGCTCAGTTGATCGACGTTACCTACATTACCTATGCTTGGCACCAACGTTTCGGATGTCCATGCGGGCGCGTGTGACTGGAACCTCTGGAAGTCACCAACGAGTCACTCCTTCCGATTTGCTCGGCATTCGAGTCAGCGTCCCGGATATCGGCACTCAGCGCGCCATCGCGCATGTCCTCAGAACGCTGGACGACCGAATCGAGCTGAACCGGCGGATGAGCGCGACTCTGGATGCGATGGCGCGGGCGCTCTTCAAGTCCTGGTTCGTGGACTTCGATCCCGTCTGCGCCAAGATGCAGGGGCGGGAGACCGGTCTGCCCCACGACATCGCCGATCTCTTCCCCAACCGACTCGTGGATTCTGAACTCGGTGAAATCCCTGCCGGGTGGACTGCCGGCACACTTGGTGATCTCGCGATTCTGAACCCGGAATCGTGGACCGCTCGGAATCCACCCCCGTGCGTTGAGTACGTCGATTTGTCGAGAGTGAAGTGGGGTGCCATTGGTGAAGTTCGCACCTTTGCATGGATTGACGCGCCCAGCCGAGCCCGCCGAGTCTTGCGTTCCGGAGACACCATTGTTGGTACAGTTCGACCCCGGAACGGCTCGTGGGCGCTTATCGGACGCAGCGGCCTGACAGGTAGCACAGGCTTCGCCGTACTGCGACCCGTGAAGTCGTGCGTACGGGAGCTCGTCTGGTGCGCCGCGACCTCGCCTGATGCGATTGACCGCCTCGGCAACTTGGCGGACGGCGGAGCATATCCCGCTGTGCGACCCGGTGTCGTCCTGGACACTGTCGTGATGCTGCCGGGCGCGGCCCTGCAGAACGCCTTCTCCTCCCTGGCCAGACCTGTACTCGAACAGATGCTCGAGAGCCACCGGCGCGAGCACACTCTCATGGAGCTGCGAGATACACTGCTTCCGCGCCTCGTCTCGGGTGACCTCCGTGTGCCCGGTGCGGCGAGGACCGTAGAGGATGCCCCATGACTCGTCCCACGCTGGAATTGCCGAGTGGCAGATCGAAGAGGCCACGCTCAGAGCGGGTGGCCTGCTTCGGACTGGCGCGTCTCCGGCCGCAAAGCCGTCCTTACCCGCCGCAGCGTTCGAGGCGATCCGCTATCGGATCGCTCGCTCCCGAAGGCCAAGATCTCAGTGCCTCGACCTGGATGGGATGAGAGGCCCCTGCCGGTGACCGACGCTCTGCTGCGGCGCCCCGACCGGCAGGAGGCTCTGTCTCGAGTGTACGTCCGGGCTCTGGCGGCGCGCGCCGGGTATCTCACGTCGGTACCGGAGCCGGACCGGGACAGCGTGGATCTTCGGATTCAAGCGGGAGGCCGTCGACATCCGGCTCTAGATCTTCAGCTGAAGGCGACGACAATGCTCACAGAGTCGCCCGATGGTGTCTTGCCGTTTCGCCTGAGCAGGAAGAACTACCGGGATCTTTCGGATGACACGCAAACGCCGCGGCTGCTCGTGGTTCTCGAGCTCCCCAAGGACGATGCACGGTGGATGACGGTGACTCGTGAGGATCTCATTCTTCGCCGTCGCGCCTACTGGCTGAGCCTGCAGGAGGATTGCTCCGACGTGCGGGACCAGCAGAGCGTCACCGTTCGTATCCCGAAGCAGAACGTGCTCGATGTCGAGGCCATGCGCGAACTCATGGAACGTTCCAGGAAAGGAGATCTCTGATGCGGGTCAGCATTCACGATCGTCAAGCCCTGCTCGCGGTGTCTCCCACAGCGCTGTCCGCATACGCCCGCGCCATCGGTTGGAGCCGGCATGAGCCCTACCGGGCGCACTCGGACACCTACATCGGTGAGGATCTACCGGAGATCATTCTGCCACGCACGGATCGCCTCGGTGACTATGCGAGCGTCGTGGCGGGACTGATTGAGACATTCGCCTCCGTCGTGCGGCAGAACGAATTGAGCGTGTATCGGGCACTGGTGACAGCAGATCGCGATGTCGTTCGGATCCGGACAGGAGAGAGCGAGGACGGAAGCGTGGCGCTCGACGAGGGCGTCGAACTCGTCCGCGGCGCCCGTGACATGTTGCTCGCGGCGGCGTGTTCCCTGGGCGAGGGCAAGGCCGTCTATCGCGCCGGAGCGAATCGCAACGCGACCGATCTCGTGGCGGGAGTGCGGCTCGGACAGACGGATCAGGGGAGCTTCGTCGTCACTCTTCTGATGCCGGTCGTGCCCCCACCGGTCGGGGTGCTGCTGCCGAGAGTGGACGAGCGAGACGCGCCCATCGAGCGGCGTCTCACACTTCGATGCATGGAGGCCCTGCGCGCCGCGCGCCTCGCTTCGGAGCGGACTGCCGCCGGCGATGAGGATGCGTTCGGGGAAGCTGTGGAGCGTGGAGTGAGCGCCAATCTGTGCGAGGCGCTGACCCGGATCCTCAGCTCGTTCCCGACGCTGGATGTGAGCGTCTCGTGGGCTCGGACCCGGCCGGTGACACAGCCACAGCGCGCCATACGTTTCGGCCGAACGGATGCTCCCCTCCTCCGGGAGGCGGCGCGCTCGCTGCGGGAGCGGGCGCCACGGCCCGATATCCGTCTGATCGGGTACGTTCGACTGCTGGCTCGTGGCGAGGGCGAAGAGGACGGTACGATCCGGCTGGCAACGTCCATCGGGGGCAGCCGGCACTCCGTCACGGCCCTCCTGGAGCGTCGAGACTATGAGCGAGCCGTTCAGGCACATAAGGATCGTGCGCCGGTCGTGTGTTCGGGGGATCTCGAACGGATGGGCCAGCGATGGCGACTGCTGAACCCGCGTGTCGAGGAGGTCATGCGGGATGATGGGCGCGATGATGCGTGAGTCCAGCCGGGGTGGCCCACCGTTACGGAGGGTCACGGAGTCGGAGGTCGAGGCCGCTGCGCTGGAGTGGTTGGCGGAGTTCGGTTGGAGCGTCGCGCATGGCCCCGACATCTCTCCGGGCGGGGCCAGTTCGGAGCGAGCCTACTATCGGGAGGTCGTCCTGGAGGGGCGGCTGCGACATGCTCTCGACCGGTTGAACCCGGATCTGCCGTCCGGGGCGCTGCACGACGCGCTCGGCAGGCTGACCCGACCGGAAGGCGCCACGCTCGAAGCTCGGAACCGCGCGCTCCACGGGATGCTGGTGGAAGGCATCACCGTTGAGTACCGGGCGCGGGGCGGCGCGATGCGCGGTGCTCAGGTCACCGTCCTCGACTACGAGAGGCCGGAGGGGAACGACTTCCTGGCCGTGAACCAGTTCACCGTGGTTGAAGGCGAGCAGGAACGCCGCCCGGACATCGTGCTCTTCGTGAACGGCCTGCCGCTGGTCCTCATCGAGCTGAAGAACCCGGCGGACGAGAAAGCCACCGTCTGGACGGCTTGGCGCCAGTTCCAGACCTACAAGGCGGAACTGTCGAACCTGTTCGCGTTCAATGTGGCCCTCGTGGCGTCCGATGGAATCGAGGCCCGGATCGGCACCCTCACCGCGGGCCGGGAGTGGTTCAAGCCGTGGCGCACGATCGGCGGTCGGACCGAGGCGGGACCGCATCAGCTCCAACTGGAAGTGCTGCTCCAGGGCGCCTGCGACCACGCGCGGCTGCTGTCGCTGGCTCGGGACTTCGTCGTGTTCGACGACGACGGCAGCGGCAAGCTGGCCAAGAAGCTGGCGGGCTACCACCAGGTCCACGCCGTCGAGGCCGCGGTCCAGGAGACCCTGCGGGCGGCTGCGCTGCGGAAGGAAGCGGATCAGGCCGCCGAGGCCCGCCGTCAGTACTCGACGGGGGCCCAAGCCGGCGGCGAGCCGGGGGACCGGCGTATCGGGGTGGTCTGGCACACGCAGGGCTCCGGGAAGAGCCTCACGATGGCGTTCTATGCCGGCCGGATCATCCGCGAGCCTGCCATGGAGAACCCGACGCTGGTCGTGCTCACCGACCGGAACGACCTCGACGATCAGCTCTTCGGCACCTTCTCGCGCTGTCAGGATCTTCTGCGTCAGCCCCCGGTCCAGGCCGCCAATCGAGCCGATCTGCGAGCCCGGCTGAATGTCCGGCAGGGCGGTGTGGTCTTCACCACGATCCAGAAGTTCTTTCCCGAGACGAAGGGGGATCGCCACCCGGTGCTGTCGCGGCGCCGGAACATCGTCGTGATCGCGGACGAAGCGCACCGCAGCCAGTACGACTTCATTGATGGCTACGCCCGCCACATGCGGGACGCGCTTCCCCGCGCCTCGTTCCTCGGCTTCACCGGCACTCCGATCGAGCTGGCGGACGCGAGCACGCGGGCCGTGTTCGGCGACACGATCAGCATCTACGACATCGAGCGATCTGTCGAGGACGGGGCCACGGTCCCGATCTACTACGAGAGCCGGCTCGCGAAGCTGACTCTGGACGAGGCCGAGCGACCGCGGATCGATCCGGATTTCGAGGAGGTGACCGAGGGCGAGGAGGACACCCGCAGGGAGAACCTGAAGCGGAAGTGGGCTCAGCTCGAAGCCGTCGTGGGCGCGGCTCCGCGTCTGAGGCTGGTCGCGGAGGACATCGTCGCGCACTTCGAGGAGCGCCTCAAGGTTCTGGAGGGCAAGGCGATGGTGGTGTGCATGAGCCGTCGCATCTGCGTGGCCCTCTACCGGCGGCTGACAGGGCTTCGTCCAGACTGGCATGGTGGGGACGACGACCACGGCCGCGTCAAGGTCGTGATGACCGGGAGCGCCTCGGATCCACCGGACTGGCAACCCCACATCCGGAACAAGACTCGGCGCGAGAAGCTGGCGACGCGGTTCCGCGATCCCGAGGATCCGTTCCAGATCGTCATCGTGCGCGACATGTGGCTGGCCGGGTTCGACGCGCCGAGTCTTCACACGATGTACGTGGACAAGCCGATGCGGGCCCACGGCCTGATGCAGGCGATCGCTCGGGTCAACCGGGTCTTCCGGGACAAGCCGGGCGGCCTCGTCGTGGACTACCTCGGGATCGCGTCCGAACTGAAGCAGGCGCTCGCGACCTACACGGAGGGCGGGGGTCAGGGTCGAACGACGGTGGACCAGTCCGAGGCCGTCGCGGTGATGCTCGAGAAGTACGAGATCTGCTGCGCCCTGTTCCACGGCTTCGACCGCTTTCCATGGACCGATGGAACACCAACCGAACGGCTCCGCCTGCTGCCCGCCGCGCAGGAGCACATCCTCGCGCAGAAGAACGGCAAGACCCGATTCCTCCGGGCCGTGCGCGAGCTCAGTCAGGCCTTCGCGCTCGCGGTCCCCCACGAGGAGACGGTCCGGATCCGTGACGATGTGGCCTTCTTCCAGGCGGTTCAAGGCGCACTCGCCAAGCGCGCGCCCGGGACCGCCCGCCCCGCGGAGGAGCTCGACCACGCCATTCGCCAGATCGTCTCGCGCTCGGTGTCGTCCGAAGGAGTGGTGGACATCTTCGCTGCGGCTGGGCTCGACAAGCCGGACATCTCCGTCCTCTCCGAGGAGTTCCTCGCCGAAGTGCGCGGCATGGAACACCGAAACGTAGCCGTCGAGTTACTGCGCAAGCTCCTCGAAGGAGAGGTCGCAGCGCGCCGGCGTCACAACGTCGTCCAGGCCCGCTCCTTCGCCGAGATGCTCGAAGCGACGATCCGCCGCTACGGGAACCGGGCGCTCGAGGCAGCGCAGGTCATCGAGGAGCTCATCGAGCTCGCCCGCGAAGTCCGCGAAGCCGGCGCTCGCGGCGAGGCGCTGGGGCTCTCCGAGGAGGAGCTCGCGTTCTACGACGCACTCGCAGCGAAGGACGGCCCCGACCAGGTTCTCGACGACGACACGCTCCGCACGATCGCCCGCGAACTCCTCGCGACGGTCCGCGCCAACGTCCGGATCGACTGGACCCTTCGCGAGAACGTGCGCGCCCACATCCGACGCCTCGTCAAGCGGATCCTTCGCAAGCACGGCTACCCACGCGACCGTCTGAACGAGGTCACCCGAACGGTGCTCGAGCAGGCCGAGGCATTCTCCGACCGCTGGGCCGCGTAGGAGGGCTCCGGGGTCATCCTTCCACGGCTCGGGCCGCAACGCATGCCTAGCAGCAATTCTCACCGAGAGTCTCTTCGAACATCTCGCGCGGGATCTTCACTTGGTCTCTGTTCGGCCGATCGAGCAGCCACTCCCAGAATTCTGGTACACGGGCGAGAGGATAATAGTCCCGATTGGCATCAATGAGGACGTTGGCGTCGAGCAGGTAGAGCACGATCCGCCGTTACGTCTGTCGGGGGGTACTCGGGCGAACCATCTCGCCGACGTGTGAAGGTTTGACTCCGAGGATCCTGGCCGCCTTGGTGGTGGACAAGGCGCGCGAATCCAGCATTCGGCGGGTGAAGTCGAGCAGTCGCGGTCCTGCCCGGTGCCGTCGCACAACATAGTAGGTCGGACCACCATCGGAGTCTCGATTCTTCGCCCGCTGCCGATCTCGGGCTTGCCGCCAATGCTCCCGGTATCGCGCTCGCAGTCGCCGGAAAGTCGCCCGATCGATGCGGTCAGCGCACAACAGACGGTAGGCGACCATGGTCCGGCTGAGATTTCGCTCGCGAGAGAACCGTGCGATGCAGCTCTGCTGTTCATCGGTGTCGGCCCCCAACGGGATGGCAATCTGATCGAGAACACTCGACGGAAGCAGCCACTCCGACGCGACATCGTTGCACAACCTCTCGATGCCTCTCGCGGCAAAGGTGCCGCCGAAGCCCGATCGACCGAGCAGGAGATGGGTCATTTCGTGCAGGAGGGTGAACGACCACGCAGGCTTGGAGTCATTGGAATTGATGATGACGAATGGGGCCATGTCGTCGGCGAGAGCGAACCCGCGGAAGACGACCACATCCAGGGCCGTATGGTGGCTCCCTAGGTCACCAGCGAGGAGCACGAACACGCCCGACGCCTCTGCTCTTGCCCGGAGCAGACGGAACAAGTCTTCAGCCGTCGGCTCCGCGTAGCAGCGCGCGGGGCGGAGATCCTCGCCAAACAGTCTCGCGAGCATCTTCACCGCGAGCTGCGTCAACCGCATGCGGTCCGTCCGGCGTTGAAGCAGTTCCTTCAACCCCGCATCGCCGCCGATGCGCCTCGCGAGCGCGCCAACGAACGGCAGCGGATCCGCTTCATCCTCCGCTTCCATCGCAGCCCGCACCATGCTCTGGCGACTCCGTAGCCGGCGCACTAGGGCACTCACCAGAGCATCCGTTTTCGGGGAACCGGCCCCGGGCAGCGTACGGAACTCCGGACCGCCGTCGTCGCGCCGCGGGGGACCATTCAGGTAAAAGGCAAGGAGAGGGCGCCGGTACTGGCGCGCCATCTTGACCAGCATCGGCCGGGTGGGCCTCTCGTCACCCCGTTCCAGCGCGGCGAGCCGATCCACGGCGGCTACGCCGCGGGCGCCTCGGATGCCGACCTTCGCCGCAGCCTCGTGCAGAGTCAGGCCTGCGGTCTCTCGCGCCCAGACCAGAACCTGGGAATTGACAGCCGGCATCAGGTCAGGGCAGGTTAGCACCGGAAGTGGTAGGTCTCGGGATGGTCGAGGGGCGTCCGGCGTGGATGGTCGGGTGGGGGCCGCCGTCCGTCCGTCGAAGGTGCGCTCCGGCGCCGCCTCGACACCCGACCTCGCGGTATAACCGCGGTCTGAGGGAGCCATGAAGACCACCGTTTCGCTTCCGGACGATCTGTTCGCCCGCGCCGACGAATCCGCCCGCCGACAGGGGATCTCGCGGAGCCGACTCTATGCGAAGGCTCTCTCCGAGTATCTGGGCCGGCGGCGCGCAGCGGAGGTCACCGCCAGGCTGAACGAGGTGCTGCCGGACGAGCCGGAAGGGCTGGATCCCGCCCTCGCGATGGCCCAGTCCGAGGCCATCGGACGAGAGGAATGGTGATGCGCCGCGGCGAGATCTGGTGGGCTGATCTGCCTGCGCCGCGCGGGTCGGAGCCGGGATTCCGCCGACCGGCGCTTGTCGTCCAATCCGATGCCTTCACCGCCAGCCGCCTTCGGACCGTGCTGGCTGTGGTACTCACATCGAACATTCGGCTGGCCGAAAGTCCCGGCAACGTCCTGCTCCCCGCTGGTGAAACCGGGCTCCCGAGAGACTCGGTCGCCAACGTGACGCAAGTGGTCACGGTGGACGAGAGCCGACTCGCGGATCGGGCGGGATCGGTTTCCGGGCGCTTCATGTCCCGCGTCGAGAAGGGCCTTCGGCTGGTGCTGGATCTGTGACCGCTACCTTGGCCGCCGGCAGCTCCGGCGGTTCCTTGCGGCGCTGCGACCCGATCGTCCACCATGGGGACCGCCCGAGTCGCCCGGGCGTCCACCGTTCCAGAAGAGGACTGCCGCCGATGCACATCCCCGCCGCCGCCATCTTGGCCATCGCAGCGCCAGCCGCGCTGCTGGCTTCCCTTGCCTCCGCCCGGCAGCACGAATATCCGGACCCCTTCCCGGGTGGCTACCCGTCCCCGGCCGGAGTGAGCGGCGCGGGCCGCATGTACATGGAGGGCTACTTCCCGCCGCCCGTAACCGCTTCGCCCACCTATCCGGCGTGGTCCCCCGACGGCGACTCCATCGCCTTCGCTTCCCGGGGTCGCATCTGGGTCGTTCCGGCCGCGGGCGGCACGGCCCGACAGGTCACGGGCGGCGCCGGCTACCACTCCCAGCCCAGTTGGTCTCCCGACGGGAGCCAGATCGCCTACGCGGCCGACCTCGATCGCAACTTCGACATCTTCGTGGTCGAGATCGCGACCGGAGCCTCGCGCCGCCTGACCGAGAGCCCGTTCCTCGACCTGCGGCCACGCTGGTCGCCGGACGGGTCCGCCATCCTCTTCACGACCGAGCGGGACGGCACCTTCGATCTGTGGGTCCATGACCTCGAGGCCGGCGCGGCCGAACCGGTCATCGCGGATCCGGATGCGAACGACATGGCGGGCGACTGGATCGGCGACACCGGCGACATCGTGTTCGTCTCGAGGCGAGGCGAAGCGGCTCTCGGCTCGGGTTCGCTCTGGCGGTATCGCGCCGCGGAAGGGACGGTGGAACTCCTGATCCGCATCGAGACGAACTACCAGGCGGCGCCCGTCGTGGCTCGGCACGGCGGGATCGTCGCCTACATCACCGACGCCTCGGGCAACAACGATCTCTACGCCGTGCCCAGCGAGAAGTCACCGCGCGGGATCCAGCCCGTGCGCCTCACCCACACCCGCACCGACGAGTATTTCCCCTCGTGGTCCCCCGACGGCGAGCGCCTGGTGTACGCGCGGAACGGCGGCGCCGGGAACCAGCCGCGCACGGCCGACAGCGGAATGGGGTTCGGGCTCTACACGGTCACGCGAGGGGGCGGGGCGCCCCGGCCGGTGCGGATCGAAGGCTACGCCTGGTCGGAGCCGACCGGCCAGCTCCACGTCCGGGTCAGCGATGCGGACGGCGAACTCCTCCCGTCACGCATCTACCTGACCGGATCCGACGGGCGCGCCCACTTCCCGCAGGGAAGTTACCCCCGGGTCGTCAGCGTGACCGAGGACTACTACTTCCACAGCGACGGCAGCTTTTCCGTGACCCTCCCGGCGGGAGACGCGACCGTGGAGGCGTGGCGCGGCTTCGAGTATCAGCCGGCATCACGCACCGCGAACATCCGCGCCGGGGAGCACACGACGGTCGAACTCCGGCTCGAACGCTGGACCGACATGGCCGCCGCGGGCTGGTACTCGGGCGACAACCACATCCATCCGAACTACGGCGGCCACTACTTCATCACGCCCGAAGACTTGCGGAACAAGGCCCACGCCGAGGATCTCAACGTGGCGAACGGCATGATCGCCAACTACTGGGGCAACAGCCGGGTCGAGGACCTGGAGCACTTCCTCGGCCACCCGCACCCGCACACCGGCCCGCGCACCATCGTGTACTACAACGAGGAGTACCGGCCGAGCTACTTCGCGCACCTTTCTCTACTGAACCTGATCGAGCTGATCACGCCGTTCTACATCGGTTCCGTGGGAACCGCTCACCACGCGCTCTACCCGGACAACGCCTCGGTGCTTCGCCGTGTCCATGAACAGGGCGGCATCGGTGGCTACGTCCATCCCTTCGGGATCGGGCATCGCGACCCGGACGCGGCGGGAGCGGGCTCCGCGCGCGAACTGCCGGTGGATGCAATCCTGGGCCTTGCAGACTTCGTGGACGTGGCCTGTATCTGGAGCGACGAACTCGGGACGGCCGAAGTGTGGTACCGGCTCCTCAACACCGGCTCGCGCATCCCCGCGACCGCGGGAACGGACGCCATGACCGACATCTGGCGGCACCCGGCGGTCGGGACGACGCGCACCTACGTCTTCACCGGCGAGGATCACGTCCACTACGACGCCTGGGCGGATGCGATGGCGGCGGGCCGCGCGTTCGTGACCAGCGGACCGATCATGACCCTGGACGTTTCCGGCAAGGGCATGGGTCAGGAGCTGGAGGTCACCCGCGGCGAGCGGCTCACCGTTCGGGCGACGGCGGAGTCGCTGTTCGCGATGGACGCCCTCGAGATCGTTCACAACGGCCGCATCGTGCACCGGACCGACGCCAGCGGCGAGCGGAAATCGGTGGCGGCCGAGATCGAGATTCCGGCTGCGAGGAGCGGGTGGATCGCGGCGCGGGTTCTGGGACCGCCGCAGCACGGCGCGATGGACAGCTACCTGTTCGCGCACACGAATCCCGTCTTTGTGATCGCGGACGGGGGACCGATCCGGTCGCCGGATGACGCGGCGTTCTTCGTGCGATGGATCGACCAGGTTCTCGACGAGCTGCGCGCGATGGATCGCTGGGACGATCCAGCGCAGAAGGCCGAGGTGCTGGCCACCTTCGAGGAGGGGCGGCGCCTCTACCAGGCGCAGGTGGACGCGCTCCCGGGGAGCGACGGCAGCAGATAGCGCGCCCCGGACGGTCGGGCCGCGAAGCCGGTCCCTGCAAAGGCCATCGTTGCGGTTCCGGACCCCCTGTTCGCTCGTCCCGACGGAAGTCAGCCTACCGAGAGAGGATCACCCGGCGTCGGCCCGATGCGCGGCCGCTGCTGATCCGCCCCGACTCAGGATGTGCTCGGCGAAGCTCGGAATGCCCATCTCCCAGATCCCGGGCGCGGTCTGCCACAGGACGCCGAGGTCGGTCAGCGCGGAGAAAACCCGGGGCAGCGCACCCGGGCCATTCTCTTTCTCCAGCAGCGCTTCGAGGACGCGGTCGTCAGCCCGTCCCCCGCGATCGGCGAGGAGTCGCGCGATAGGCGTCAGAGCGCGATGCACGCCGCGGGCTCTCGCCTCCTCGAAGCGCTCCGAGTAGAAGTACTCGATCTCCGGTCGCGCTGCAGAGACGCCGCCCCGAGCGAATTCGGAACGGATCGCGCCGGCGTCGGGGGGCGTCGCGTCCCAGGCAGCGCTGCCGAGGATCTGGATGAAGAACGGATAGTCCTGCGACTCCGCCGCCAGCCTTCGGGCCGCGGTGGCGGTGAACGGTCGTCCCGCCCGGCGGGCAGGTTCCTCGAGCGCGATCAGCGTTGCCTCCCGGTCCAGACGCCCCACGCGCACCGGGCGGAGCGCGCGTTCCATGAACGGACCGGACTTCCGGATGCGCCGCGGCGCGTCCGGGGTTCCGGCGGCGATGAGCGCGAACGGCAGCGCATCCATCGTGGCTTGCTGTGCTGCAGCGAAGAAGGCGCGGCCGGCTGCGGGCTCCACCGACTGCGCCTCGTCGAGGAGGATCACGAGCGGGCTCCCCGCCGCCCCGATCCACGCTCTCAGAAGCCCCCCGATGTCACGGGTCCGGGGTTCGGGGGTGGTGGAGACTCCGGACCCCGCCGCCTGGATCCCGGTGAGTTCGGCGCGGACAAGGCCGGCGTTCTCCCGGAGCCGCGCGATCAACTCCCCCCGGTCCGCGAAGCAGTCCGCCGCGAGGTTCTCCGCGCGCATTCCGCGACGGCGCGCCTCCCGCGCGAGCCGCGCGAGGAGCACCGTCTTGCCGTTGCCGCGCGGGCCGAAACAGAGCAGTCCCCGAGGGGGCCGCCCACCGGACTCCAGGACATTGAGCAGCCCTCGCCCCAGCGAGAGTTCGTGGTCGCGCCCCGCCAGCAGCGGCGGCTGCGCCCCGGCGCCGGGCCGAAACGGGTTCTCCCCGCCCCGGCGTCGGCTCATCCCCGGACCGTATCGCCCCAGACCGCGCGCCGCGCAGACGGCCCGCCGGACGGCTTCCTCAGCGATTGGATCGGCCCGCGCTCGCCTCCCCCGTCGACTCGAGCCCGTGGCGTTCGAGAAGAACGCCGATGAGCGTCTCCACCCGGGTGAGGCGCTCGCCGAGCTCGACGCGCAGGTCGGCCATCTCGCGCAGCATCTCCTCCCGGAGACCCGCGATCTCCCGGTGCAGCTCTTCCCGGAGACCCGCGATCTCCCGGTGCAGCTCCTCCCGGAGGGATCCGATGTCACCGCGGACCTCCTCGCGGAGGCTGGCGATCGCCACCTGGTTCGCGGCGATGTCGCCCTTCATGTCGAAGAGCAGACCCATGGTGATCATCCAGGTGCCCAGCATCGGCACCCACAGGGGCAGCCACAGGCGGACCACATCGCGCCAGCTGGAAGCAGGCAGCGCCGCCGGACGCTCGCGGATCATGCCCGGAGTGTAGGCAGGGCCGGCGGCCTCGGCAACCGCAGCGGCTCGGGAATTCGCGGTGGTTTCGGCCATGGAGAACCTCCTCATCCTGGCGAAGCCGGAGAGCGATGGGCTCTCCTCACTCCTCCCCTGACGAGATTCCGGCGGATTCCAACCACCCCTTCGACCCGAGTTCGTCGTCTGGTGATCCGCCGATCTCGTAAGTCATAGGTAGCGAGCCGTTTACAGGACAGACCTCAGCCCATTGGGCCCTACAGGATTTGCGCAGCCGCGCCGTGCGGCGGCTCCACTCCCCGTCGCCGGTGGAGACTCACCTTCACCCCCATCGCGTTCGCCACCGGCACCAGCTCCGCCGGTGGCCGAACATCCTGCCGGTTCACGATCAACGACTCGTCCGCCCCCGGGGCGTCGTCGTCAACCGCGCGCACGGCACCAGCCGCTCCTGGAGCGTGCTCCTGCTGCGTCGGATTCCCGCCGCACTCAGCCGCGTCCGGATCAGGTGCGCCGCGTGATGCGCCAACAGCGCGATGAACAGGTGTGCCGCGCTACGCCGGGTTGGAGGAGCTCCCGCCGCTCGACAGTTCGGCGTCCCCAGCACGCATCACCTCATCCAGGTGGGGCTGCAGGGCGCGCCGAAGCCGGAGCAGGCTGTCCGCCATCCATTCGCGAGCGGTCTCCAGTTGTTCCTCGGGGGCGGTCACGTCGAACGCCTCGCTCCCTTCCAGCATGACCCCAAACCAGGTCTTGTCCTGCCACGAAACGGTCCGGCCCACCTCTGCTTCGATCGCCTCCCGACGCTCACGCAGGGCGCGGAACCTGTCCTGGCGGCCAGTCCCGATGAACTGCAAGAACACCATGCCCTTCCCGGCCGCAACTTCGGTAGAACCCGTGCCGAAAACGGCGCCGGTGTGTCCGGTCTGGAACGACCGCCACCGGCCTCGCCATCCGCCTCTCCCGACCGGCAGCAACCCATGTCGGCCCAACCGCGCCACCAGCGGGCGATAGAAGTCTGCGTAGAGCGTGCTCGTCGTCCGAGCACGGGGTGTCGGCGGTCGGGATCGAGGTTCCACGACCGTCCGGAAATCTGCAGCCAGAGCCTCGCCAGCGCGGTACGCCCGCACCGCGACGGCGTACACGTCGATGGTGTCCGCTTCGTTCAGCCATTCCAGGATGCTTCGGTGGTAGGACGAGAAACTGCCCGCCACCCACACCAGGATGCTGGCATCCGCGTTGGCGGCATAGCCCAGCAACCGGAGGCAGTGCGAATCGTCCGACCTCCCTAGTTGGTTCTCGATCACGACGATGGCGTCGGTTTCGGCCTGCTGGGCGCAGATGTCCACGCGACCGGCCCTCGGCAACGTCACCTCCGTTCGCACCCTTTCCAGTTTCAGGTTCAGCACGTCAGCCAGCCGACCGATGTGGCTGGCCAGCCACGGCGTGAAGTAGCGCGCCTCATGGGGCCAAGCGTCCCACGGACTCACGCGTTGCAACGGTTCTATCCTGGCCATGCTGTCTCCTGCACGATGATCAGTTGTGTTCGTAGCGGGTCATCTTCGCACCACTGTCAGCGGACATTATGGCGAGCCCTCCCTCGGCGAGTCCACTTCGCAGCAAGCGGCTCTCTTCCCGAGCCGGAGAGCCGCCCACAGCGCCGGCGACGACCTCGCAGCGACTCGACTCGTCGCTCGGAAGGGGGTAGCGCCGGGCGGTCGCGGATCATTCCCGGAGTGCAGGCGGGGCGGGGTCCGGTCAGGCGGCGTGGGCGCGGACTGCGGCGGCCGCGCCGCGGATCCGCTCGGCGAGCTCGCGGATCTGACCGAGCAGCGCGGGCGGGCTCGCCGCGAGATCGAGGGCCGCGACCTCGAGCCGCTTCCCGGCGTGTTCGATGTAGTGGACCGTGGGATCGGCCTCGCCCGAGGCGTAGATCAGCAGCCCTCCCGGCAGACGCAGGGCCGTGGCGTAGGCGAGGAGCTGGTAGAGATCGGCGTTCGGCGCGTGCGCGGAACCGAGCGCCTTGTACTTGGCGTCTCCCACGAAGCGACAGGTCGTCCCGTTCCGCCACCACGACAGATCGGGCTCGAGCCGGATCTTTCGGTCCTGATCGAGAAACAGGCGTGGCATGTCGTCTGGCGCCGGGAAAGCGCGCCGCGTCAGGGCAAGCTGTTCGCGGAGAGCTCGACGGACGAAGCGCTCGAAGACCTGGTTCATGTCCATCAGGAAACCCGCGGCCCGAATCGTCCCGTGGTCGGTCTTGACCGTTCCGTGCCGGAGGATGAGTCCGGCCAGGCCGAGTACCTCCCGGTAGTGCTCGTTGAGCCGGTCGAACGCGACTTCGGGCACGGCATGCGCGGCGTACTCGCGAAGCGTGACCTCGGCAAGGACCGCCTCGATGCGCAGGAGCTCCCCCCGCAAGCCCATGTCAGCGATGTGCATCGCGTGGAGCCGGTGCAGAGCGGCGCGCACCAGTCGGTTCCCCCGGACATCCTCGGTGAACTCGTCGTAGCGGACCTCCACCGGCAGTGGAATCGCGAAGCGACGCCGGATCTGCTCGTCGAAGCGGATCCGCCCCCGCACCGTCGTGAGAGCCTCCTCCCGGCTCCGGTAGCCCCGCAGCAGGCCACGGCGAAACGCCCGCCGGGAGGCCGCCGCGAAGAAGCGCGCGAGCGCTTCGACCGCGGAAGAGTCCTCGGCAAAGTGGAAACGCTCGATATCTCGCAGCCGGAACGCGCCGAGCGCGTACGAGGCCAGGAACAGCACGCGTCCGATCTGCAGCTTGGGCCGGATCACGACCGCGAGCAGGTCGCCGATCTCCAGCGCGCCGACCGTCGAGCCGGGCTTCAGAACCCACGACCCGGAGGCGGTTCCGGGCGCGATGTCGAGTCCGAGCTCTTGACGATACTCCTGCAGCGCCGCGAGCTCGGCGCCGCTGAGGGGAATGGCGCGGGACTCGTACTCCCGGAGGTCAATCTGCCGCATCGCCAGGAGCCGGATCGGACGCGGCCGCAGTCGCCGCATCAGGCGTACGGGACTCGCCGGACTCCGTTCGCACCTCGTTCCGAAGCCGATCGAGTTGGAAGCCCTTCAGGTCGTCGTGCTGCCCGAAAAGATGCTCCTCGATGTAGGGGAGGACATCGTGGTCCCAGATCGCCTGGACGCGGGCGTCATCGAGGGCGCCCTCCTTCGGCATGAAGTAGCTGGGTCCGAGCGCGGCGTGACGATCGTCGAGTTTCCTGTTCGCTGCGTCCACGACTTCGGCGACCCACGCCGTGTCCTTCGCGTTCTGGTCCAGCCACCGGGAGAGCAGCCCCCGGATCGGGGGCCGGTCGGGGTGGAACTCGAAGAAGGCGAAGCGCCGACGAAGGGCGAGGTCCACGAGCGCGATGGAGCGATCCGCCGTGTTCATGGTTCCTATGAAGAAGAGGTTCGGCGGCAGCGAGAACGGCTGGCTCGAGTGCTGGAGCCGGATCTCGGCATCGCGGTACTCGAGCAGGAAGTAGAGCTCGCCGAGGATCTTCGAGAGGTTGCCCCGGTTGATCTCGTCAATGATGAGGTAGTGCTTCTCGTCGGGCTCACCCGCCGCCTGCTCCGCCATTTCGAGGAGAGCGCCGTCGCGGATCTCGAACCCCGCCTGCCCGTTCTCCAGGAGCGTGGGCCGGAAGCCCTGGACGAAGTCCTCGTAGGCGTAGGACGGATGGAACTGCACCAGGCGCACCCGGTCGTCCGACCCGGCGAGACAGCGCGCCAGCTTCCGGGCGACGTAGGTCTTGCCCGTGCCGGGCGGCCCCTGGAAGATGACCTGCTTCTTGTCCGCGAGCCGGCGTGCGACACCGCGCAGCCACGTCGCCGGAATCAGGAGCTCGCCGGCGAGCGCGCCCAGGTCACAGCGCGAGGAAGGAGGAAGCCAACGCCACCCGTGCTTCTCAAGGAGATCGAACGTCGCTCGGTACTCCGGAGCCGCGCGAAACCCCTCGACCAATTTGCGACCCGCCCCCTTCGCCGCGTTCGTGAAGCGGTTGATCGCCCCGGCGAACAGCTTCTCGCCCTCCGTCGAAGCCCGGTTCAGCCAGAGCATGTCGAGGTGGGCTCGATCCTCGTTCGCGTCATGGAGGTTCTCCAGGACCACACCGATTCCCCGGCCGTGGTGGCGGTACCGGACGAAAACGACATCCCCCGGCTTGGGCTCGGTGGGGTCGGCGCACCCCGATGTCAGCCCGTCGCGCGTCCAGACACGCGCGGAATCCCACATCTCCTCCGCGTGGTCCACCTTGTCCGATCCGTAGTTCGTGCGGATCTGCCAGTTCCGACTCTCGGAGAAGATCCTCTTCTCTTCATCATCAGAGATGAGGTCCGAAAGAAGGAACGTGCTGCGATTGATCTCGAACGAGGTGAGGCCCGGGAACGCGTCGCGCACGATCGGAAGTTCGCGCCGGTAGCTGGACCAATTCTTGACCGCCGTCAGGTGGCCGCACAGTCCGAACGCCGTCTGCTTGTCACAGGGCAGGAACTCGTCGGGATTCACGAGGAAGAGGGCCTGTGTCAGCTTGGGCATACCGACTCCATGGAAGCCCAGAACCGCAACGAAATCGTCGCCATCCACGGCCTCGACACCCTTCACGGCGGATCGGAAGAGGCGCCACAGCGGATCGGGTCGAAACCGGTCGTCGTCCTTGAAGAGAGCAGCAAAGGCCGGCGGCATCGGCAGGATGAAGTTGTCATCAGACTTCAGGTCGCCCTCGAAGGGGACCTCGAACTGTTCTGCAACGCTCGGATACACCACCTCTCGGGTCGCTGCTGGCCAGCTCCTGGTCGCCAGGGTGTAGAAAAAAGACAGGGGATCCACGTTCTCGGCGCCCATCCCCACGAGGGCTGGCGGATTCGGAGCGCTCCAATCCACCCGGCCGACGCGCTCGGCGAGGTAGTCCGCGCCGCCCTCGGCAATTCGGCGGGCGAGACCCCGGAACCACGACGCCCACCCGTACAGATCACTCATCGCAAGTTTCTCCTCGAAGACTCATGAGGTTCGAGGGCGCTCCGGTTCGTCGGAGCCATCCCGGCGCGAAGTATCCCGGACCGACGCCCCGGGGACTCACGGGCCCCCTGCCAGCGACGGCGGCGTGTCGGGGGCGAAACCCCGTTCGATCACGCCCGGACCTCATGCGGCGGCCCGGGTCGGGTCTCCAGCCGGCAGATGGCGATGGACGTACTATGGCGGACCAAGCCGAGGCAGTGGCCATGCGAACCGTGAACATGCATCATGCCAAGACCCATCTGTCCCGTCTGGTCCGGGAGGCGGTGGCCGGGAAGCCCTTCATCATCGCCCGGGGCGGCACGCCGCTCGTGAGCGTGAACGCGCTGAAGCCACCATCGGCGAAGCGGCGGCTGGGGTTCCTGGCAGGGCAGTATCGCGTGCCGGAGGACTTCGGCACTGCATGCGCGGGAGAGATCCGCGCCATGTTGAGGGCCGGCGCAAGGAGCCGGCCCAGGCGCCCGAGGTCAAGGATGAGGATCTGCGGGAGGAGTGATGCTCCTGCCCGACACCCACCTCCTGCTGTGGGCCGCGATCTCGCCCGAGCGGCTCCCGGATCGGGTTCGATCGCTGATCGCCAGTCCCGCCGCAGAGCCGTTCTTCAGTGGGGCCTCCATCTGGGAGGTCACCATCAGGAAATCCCTGGGGCGCAGTGACGGGATCCCGGATCCGCAGGTGCTGCGTCGCGCGCGGATGGAACACGACGACACGGAGCTCGCCATCACCAGCGCGCACGCCACGGCCGTGACCAACCTCCCGGGAATCCACGGCGATCCGTTCGACCGCATCCTCATCGCCCAGGCGCAGGTCGAAGGAATGCTCCTGCTCACGGCCGACCGGACGGTGGCCCGCTACCCGGGGCCGATCCAGCGGGTTCGCGTGCGCCGCCGTCTTCGCGCGACGGAGACGCCTCGGCCCTGACCGCCCGCCGGCACCACGGGATCGAACAACCCTCCGAAGGCCGCGGGTCGTTCACCGTCAGCCCCCGACGACGCCCGCACTTCACGCCAGGCGCGGGGAGCCGATCCGGAGGGCAACACTCGGACGCCATTTGTGGCGTTATTCATAACTTTGTCGTTTTGTGGCCGCGGCAGTGCGAGCCACGGGGCGAAGATCACCGGTCGGCGGCCGCAGTCACCATCGCTGCCTGGGCGGCGATCACAGGCCGGGGCCGGGGACGTACCGGGCGCCGCGTCGGCTGCCCCGCATCGCGAGGAGCCCGTCGGCGCGCAGCTTCCGGAGCAGAGTGACCGTGCGGTATCGCGTCAGTCCGGTATGACGCCGGACATCCGAGTTCGTGATCGAGCCACGCTCGAGCACGAGCTGCAGCACGCGCTGCCGCGTCGTCAGATCGCCGCCGGCCAGGCGCAAGCGATCGCTCAAAGCGGTGAGCTTCCCGGCCAGGCGGTACTTCGTGCCAGCGCCCCGGCCCTCGGGCGCGACGAAGCCGCGCTCTCGCAGCGACCGCAGGCGCTCGGCGGCCCGAGCCTCCTTCAGGTCGAGGCATTCCGCTGCGGACCAGCGATCCAGGTGAGGCTCCCGGGTGAGCCGATCCAGGAGCAGCAGGTCGTCCAGTGAGAGTGTCCGGCCACGCCGGCGCTCGCGGGCGACGAAGGCGGCGAAGCGGACGCTCGTTCGGGTGTAGAGCACGAGTCGGACATACGACGCCGTGGCCCGATAGCGTGGCGGCCCCTTGCCGGCTCGAAGGGACTCCTCGTAGAGACGATCCACTCCGAGCCCGGCCCGGTTCACGAGTCCGATGGACTGGAGGACATGGGCGAGGAGCGGATTCCGTCGGGCCGGGGGATGGCGGATCACGTTCTTCGGCGAGACGCCCTCGATGAAGCCGCCGGGGCTCTCGACCTCCAGCCGGTCGGGATGGAGAGAGACATGAACCGACTGACTCACGAACCAGTCCCGGTGGCAAACCGCGTTGAGGATCGCCTCCCGCGCCGCCCAGCGGCTGATGTCGGGCACTTCGAGATCCCGAAATCCCTCGAGCGGCACGGTGGTCAGGCCGGTGTGGGACCGGAGGAGCGCCTCGCACTCGTCGAGTTGCTGGAGCAGAGGCATCCGGAGATCGCGACGGGCGTCGTAGCGAGGTTCCGTCGAGCCGTAGCGGGCGAAGATGATCTTGTGGTTCGGGACGAGCCGCGCCAGGGCCGCCGACGCGCCGAGCAGCAGAATCGCGGCGCGCGAGACGCCGCTGGCGGAAGTCAGGTCCAGAGCTCGCAACAGTTCCATGTCGGGGAGCCGCGCGAGAGAGGAGTCACCGCGCTCCGCCGCGATCACGCGACGGAGGCGTTCGATCTGCTCTGGATCGAGATCGCTCGTGCTCGCATCCGGCACGGCCACCGCCGTCAGATCAACAAGCTGGCGAGCGGCGACTGCGCGGGCGATGCCGGATCCGGTGAGCGGCTTCGAGTCCTTGCCCACGCGGAGGCGGGCCACGCCATCGGTCGTCGTGTGAAGACCGAGCCCCCTGGGGATGCGAAGAACCAGGACACGTCCCTCCGGCTCCTCAATGGCCTCGATATCCACGAGGAGGTGGGGGTCGGTGCCGTCGTAGATGTCGCGGCGAAGGCCTTCCATATCGAGGTCGCCCACCCCATGGATCGCTCCCGCGCGCGTCCGCTTTCGGTCGGCCACCCCAACGATCACGACCCCTCCCCGGGCGTTCGCCATGGCGACGGCCGCTTCGCGGAGCACGCGAACCTGTCTCCTGCACGCGTCGCGGGCGGCGATCCACGGCTTGAACTCGAGGATCTCGGACTCCAGGGCGTCCGCCGGCGCCCCATCGAGCCGACCGAGGACGGTTCGGATCTCTTCCCGAGTCATCGGCCCACCAATACATCAAATCAATCTGTGGCGATAATCAAATGATTGTGAAGGCCGGCGAGAGCAGGGGGATTCGAGGCTCGCGGAACCCGTGCGGGGTGTCTCCAACCGTTTCCCCAACCTTCACGGCGGCATGACGATCCCTCAACCGCTTCCTTCCTAGAATCGGTCGCAGCCGTCATCCGCTGGCGGCTGAACGATGCCGGACGCGCTCACCTCGCGCAGGAACCCCTCCTCCTCCCGGTTCCCCCGCAGACGGAGCCGGAGCGCGGACCCCTCGATCTCGCGGCTTCTCGCCGCGGCCGGAGTGGATCCGGACCGCCCCGAAACGATCCCCCTCGTCGCCGACGCCACCGGGGGCGCCGAGAACGAGCTGCAGGTCGCCGTCGCCGGATCGCGGGACACGGTGGATCTGCCCCGGACGATCCGCCACTCGAACTACTTCGCGAACGGCATCCGTCGCGCCATCGCCGGGGAGACGTCGCGGCGGACGCTGACCACTCTCGAGACCTGGCTCGAGGCCGATGTGGACGTGTGGGAGAACTCGTGGGTGCGCTTCCCGCGCGCGCTCATCCACGCCGAGACGCGGCGGGAGTTCGAGCGGGACCTGCGCGGCGACCGGAGGCAACCGGGCGGCCCGCGCCGCTCCGATGCCGGGCGCTTCGTGATGCGCGAGCAGGGGGAGCCCCAGGTGCGCGTTCCGGTCAGCTATCTCCTGAAGCTGGCGCTGGTGGATGCGGCAGCCACGGCGCTCGACGGGCCCCTCGGCCGCAACCCGGCGCTTCGGACCGCCCGCAGCCTGTTTCCGAGCTTCACGAGCGACAACACCTCCCCGGAGACCTGCTCCTTCCACGTGACTCGGCTGCGACCGGGGGTCGGGTACGGGCGAGCGCTCGCGCGGGAGACGGCGAAGAGAAACCTGCTCTGCGAGCTGCTGGTCCAGTACGCGAACCAGGCGTTTCGGCTGCGGGACAGCGGCCAGCACGTCATGCTGTTCGAGTCGCCGCTGCCTCCGGTTCGCCAGCGCGCGCTGAACGACATCATCTCGGACTCGTTCTACCGCGAACTGTTCGTGAGCCCCTGTCTCTCGGGGTGGGACCGGGGCGAAGCCAAGCGGGAGTACATGGCGCTCTGCCACGAGTCGCTGTCGCGCAGTCAGTTGAACGCGGTCGCGAAGCTCCAGGAGACCGGGATCATCACCCGGAACCTCATCGTCCTCCCCAACACGTCGAACGTCTCGCTGTCGAACAACGGCGTCCACGTCTCGCTCGGCAGCGAGCGCCTCACCGGCCTCCAGGCATCGGGGTCGAAGGACTTCTCCGGCGCCGACGAGAAGTGGATCGGTGACCTCGTGATCAAGATCGTCGAGCACTTCGTCCCGCTCTTCGTCGGCACGTTCTCGGCGGCGCCCCATCGCATGGGATTCAACGATTTCCATCCCGAACGAGCGCTCGGCTACCTGCCCCACGAGCTCGACTTCACCCACCTCCGGATGCTGTGGCGGCGCTGGCGGAAGAAGGCGAGGAACAAGCGCTTCGGGTGGCGGTGGGCGCCGCTCGGTCCGCCTTGGGTGGACCGGACGCTGGCCCGCGTCCTTCGTCTCCGGGGCGACCTCGTGCCCGATTTCCGGCTTCTCGACTACCTGATGGCGCCGATGTCCACCGAGTCGAGCCCGGCGCTCGACGGCTCGCCCGGCAACACCGAGCGACTCCTCCAGGATCTCGACGATCTCGGCGTGATGGATCGGCGGATGTCCCTCTACACCCTCTACCGGCTCCGCGACTTCGCCACGCGAGGCTACAGCGGATTCGAAGGCCGCTTCCACTCCCTGTTCCCCTCGGCGATGGAGGACATGCGCCTCGCGGTGAACCTCCAGGCGCTCCTGACGGCGTGCGCGTTCCGGCTGGTCGCTTCCGGCCGAGTGGCCCACGGCCACATTCCCGATCGCCCGGTCGTGGAAAGCGAACGGCGACAGGTCGTCTTCGCCGCCGCCATCGGACTTCCCACCTTCTTCGTGGACTCCCGAACGCCGAACGCGTTTCTCCGCCACCTCGTCGCCGGAGTCGCCCGAACCCGGAGCAGCCGCCGCTACCCGGGGCGCATCCGCGTGATCCTCGTCGAATACCGTCGGCGCTTGCTGCAGTTCCTGCGGGAGAACGCGGGGGATCTCGCCGAGGCCATGGGGATCTCGGACACGCTCGACGAACTCTCGAGGCGACTCGAACCGGGAGCAGGAGCCTCCGCCGCCGAACGGCTGGGGGCGGACGTCGTCAGGAGCATCGGAGCAAAGCACGCGTTCGCTGTCGAGCCGGAGGACTACAACCTCGCCGCGGAGCGCTACTACGGCGGCAGACTGCGTCGGCAGCGGCTGGCGGAGGGGCTGGATCTCCTCGTCGAGGACGCCCGGAGGCTAGACGCCGGCAAGGCTTTCGCTCCGGCCGCCAGGGCGCTGCCCGGGACCGGAGCCGCGACCGACTTCGTGATCGCCACCCGCCCCTCGGTGCTCGCGGGCACCCTTCCCGCGTCCGAGCTGCGCCGCCTGATCGCCTTCATGCTCCTGATCGAAAGCGCCGAACCCGACCGCACTTCGACGCAGGCCCGGACCGCCACCGCCGCGTAGCGACCGCTCCGTGACCCGGCTCCACCAGGTCATTGCCCGCGACTCGGGAGAGGTGCTGGACGAGCGCCTCTTCGGAGACCGGATCGTGCGGTTCCTCTACTCCCACGGGCGGGAGCGGGCGCCGGCGCTGTTTGGCGCTCTGACCGGGCCGTTCATGTCGCGGCTGCTCGCCTGGGCGAACTTCGACGCCACACTCGGTCCCTCTTTGCTCGGGAACCGGCGGTTCCTGCGGCGAGCGGGAGTGGACCTCGACGAGTGCCTCGATCCGCCGGCAGCGCTCACGTCGCCCCGGCGAATCTTCGAGCGGAAGATCCGGTACTGGGAGTGCCGCCCCCAGCCACGCGACCGGGCGGTCGTGGTCTCTCCGGCGGACGCCAGAGTCGTCGTCGGCTCCCTCGACCGCAGCTCCCTCATCAGCGCCAAGGGCAAGTTCTTCTCGCTGCCCGAGCTCCTGGGTGTGGACCGGCCCCGGTGGCGCGAGCGGTTCGACGGGGGCGATTTCGCCGTGTTCCGGCTCACGCCGGACAAGTACCACTACAACCACACGCCCGTCGCCGGCCGCGTCGTGGATGCGTACCCGGTGGACGGCGCCCACCATTCGTGCAACCCGTCGGCGGTCGTCGAGCTCGCCACCCCGTTCTCGAAGAACCGCCGGTTCGTGACCGTGTTCGACTCCGACGTCCCCGGCGGCACCGGCGCAGGGATGGTGGCGCTCGTCGAGGTCGTCGCTCTGATGATCGGCGACATCCGGCAGGGCTACTGCGAGACGCGCTACGACGCGCCGCGACCGGTCGAACCGGGACTCTTCGTGCGTCGGGGCCGGCCGAAGAGCCTGTATCGCCCGGGATCGAGCACCGACATCCTGCTGTTCGAGGCGGGACGGGTCGGATTCGCTCCGGATCTGCTTCGCAATCAGCGCCGCGCGGATGCGGCGAGCCGATTCGCCGCCGCCTTCGGTGGGCCGTTCGTCGAGACGGATGTCCCGGTGCGCTCCGCCATCGGACGGGCCATCCCGCGGGAGGATGCTCCATGACTCACGTTCTGTTCGTCGTCGGACTGGGGCTCGGGCTCGCGTCGCTGTTCGCCTGGTGCTTCCGCCACCTGCCGGAGGAGCGGTGGCAGTTCGTCGCGAGCCGCCCCACCCGAAGCCTCGGCGCCGGGCGCTTCGAAGGCGTCAACTTCACCTTCTACGGCCTGTTCTCGGCGACGGCGCAGGCCTCGGCCGTGGCGCTGTTCGTCGTGCTGGCCGGATCCGTGGGAGTGGCGGCGCCCCGCGCGCTGGCGTTCGTGCTCACGATCACCGGGTGCGGCGTGGTCGCGGCCACCGTGCTGCTTCGGCTGGTCGAAGGAAAACGGCACGGGTTCACCGTCGGGGGCGCGGTCTTCGCGGCGGTCCTGGCGGCGTGGCCGGTGGCGCGACTCACCGATGCCCTGCTCCCCGGTTCGGAGCGCCTGCCGCTCCTCCCCCTGATCGCGGCGCTGGGCGTCGCCTACGCGCTCGGCGAATCGCTTGGCCGGCTCGCCTGCATCAGCTTCGGCTGCTGCTACGGGAAGCCCGTCGCGGAAGCCCGGGAGCCGTGGCGGTGGCTGTCGCGCCGGCGCCCGTTCGTCTTCACCGGCGGCACGCGAAAGGCGGTCTTCGCCGGAGGCCTGGATGGTGTCCCGGTCGTTCCGATCCAGGCGATCACGTGCGTCGTTCTCGCGTCTCTCGCGCTGGCCGGGGCCGCTCTCTTCCTCGGCGGGAGCTTCGGCCCGGCGCTCGTCGTTTCGCTCGCCGGATCGCAGGTGTGGCGCGCGGTGTCGGAGACCGCGCGAGCCGACTGGCGCGGGGGTCTCCGCTTCACCTGGTACCAGCGGTTCGCGCTGGGCGTCGCCGGAATCGCGACCGTCTGGGCCTTCGCGCTTCCGGGACAGGTGGCTCCGCCGAGTCTCGTCGCCGGGCTGGAGGCCGTCTGGCAGCCACTGCCGCTGCTCTCGGTTCAGGCGGTCTGGGCGCTCGCGTTCTGGCGCATGGGCCGAAGCACCCAGACCCGCTCGGCGGTGGAGTTCGGAGTCAACCCCGGTCGTATCTGACTCGTCCTCCTCGACTCGACCGGGGCGTTCGGAGGGGAGGGGATCCGTCCATTCCGGCCGCTGTCGGATTCGCCGGAAACCGTGCAGCGGCCCGGTGTCAATGACCTGCAGCCGTCGCCTCGCCGCCCACGGCAAGGCCCGCCGGGCGACATGGGCCACCCTCTCACGGGGGAGAGCGCCGTCAGTGGTGCTGGCGCAGGTACTCGAGAATCTCCTGCATCACCCGGCAGTCCACCTCGTTGTAGCGCCGGATCTCTTGCATGAGCTCCGTATCGATCAGTCGGACACCCCGGTCCTCCGCCTCTCGGTCGCTGTACCACGCGCCGACCATGGCGCCCTGCCCGTCCACCTCCGAGTTCCCCCACTCGGTCTGGATGAGGCCGTGCCCATGGAGAGCCCTTGCAAACTCCTTGAGCCCGAATCCGAACGCGCCGCGCACGACCACAGGTTGCGCCTCCACGACTTTCCGCAGCAGATCGAACCATTCGAGTGAGGACGCCAGGATCCTGTCCGGGTGCCGCTTGCATGCCGACTTGTACTCCTTGATTTCCGCACCCGACCAGTGAAGTGCCCGCGGGGTCTCCCCGGTTCCGCCGAGACGAATTCCCACCGAGTTCATATGCTCGATCCAGGCATCGATCGCGTCCGCCTCCGCCTTCGGAGTCAACCGGTCGGCCACGAAGCAGCGAAACCGCCATTGGCCTTCTTCGATGTGTCCGCAACCGATCATGAAGATCAGCGGTTGCCCGCCCCTCTCGGGGAAGCGGCGAAAGTCGTCGTTCCCGTTGTTCACGGTCTCGAAGTCCACGAAGAACTCCACACCGGAAGGATCGCGCCACGCCTCTTCGGCGACCGTGACGCGCGCCGGCCGCACGATCGGTCCCTCGGTGCGGTTCACGTCCAGAATCGCGTCGAGCTTCGGCGCAGTCTTTCCTCCCCTGACGCCGAAGGACGCTGCGGTCGTCCGGCGGTCACGCCACGAGGTGACGCCCTTCGCGACGGCGTCGTCGCGCTTCTTGGCGCCTACTCCGGAGAGCCGGATCGGATCGCCAAGCTCCTCCGTGATCCGCCGGATAGCCCCCGTCCACGGCCACTCGGCGTCGTCGGCGCCTGGAGGTCGAAGCTCCGGCCGACTCGGCTCCGGCAGCACCTGCCAGGCCCCGCCTTTCGACCGCAGATCCCGAACCCAGCTCACGGCAGCGTTCGTGCGCTCCTTGAAGTCTTTCGTGATGACCGGTCCCAGTTTCTCCGTGGCGACGAAACCTCGTTCCCTGGCGCGCTTCCACCCGCGACCCAACAGGAAAGACACGCGTGGCGCCTCCCCCTGCAGACGGGCGAGAGCCTCGCTGTAGAGGAACAACTGCGCCTTGTATGCGGGGAACGCGCCGCCGTCGTTCAGTCGCCCGCGCGTCTTTTTCGCACTCGACAGGGGAAGCGTCGTGAACTTGGCGTCCACGACGACATAGCGCCAGTCCAGCGCTCCGGCCTCAGCTCCGCTGCGGCCGGACTCGCCGTAAGGATCCGGATGACCGGGAAACAGGCGTTCGAAGACATCGGACCGGATGAGGAAGTCAGGGATGCCGTAGGTTCGCGTCTCCGGGTTCCACAGAACGCCGCTGTGAACGATCCCGCAGCCATCCGCCAGCGCCCGGAGCGTCGCCTCTGCGTACTCCGGGTTCCGGGGGTTTGCGCGGATCGGCGTGACGCGGACCAGCTCGGCCTGCTCTTCGAACTCGAGGCGCGCCAGTTGATCCTCGAAGCAACGCGCCACGCGCTCCTCGAACTCGTGTCCCTTCCTGAAGAGGAAGCGTTGAAAGTCCAGCCGCCGGTCCGGTTCCGGATCTTTCTCGAACCCGCGCTCTTCACCGTAGAGGTCCAGCCAATCCTGGAGCGCCGTCCCGAGGAGAGGGCCACGGACCCCGGTCGCGGAGACCCACTGCCTCCACCGTTCGTCGTCGGGCGAGCGAGGCGCGACGCGCCGCCCTGCGTCGTTGTGGGTCAGCTTCGTGGAGAGCATGGGGCCGTCGAGCCCCCTCTACGGGGGGAGACCAGATCAAGTGTGCCATGGTCGCGCGGGGAGGAGAGGAGAGCACGGACTCCGCATATCCCGGCCGCGACCGCGCGGGCCGACCGGTCGAGTCCTGACCGTTGGACCAGGACTTCCTCGCGCATCCCGCGGGGGCTGCTACACCACGGTTCATGATTCGGATCGAGGAAGGCCTCCGCCTCGTGCGCGACCGGTGGTACTCGGGCGGCCATAGACTCGGGTGGGGGGCTCGCGCCCTCGAATCGAGGAGGTTCGGATGAAGCCGATGGAATATCGCAACACCTGGGAACGGCGACGGTTCCTCAAGACCTCGGCGGCGGCCGGGCTGGCCGCTCTTCCCGGAGCCAGCGCGCTCGCGGAGGAGTCCCGCGGGATCGCGAAGTGGCGGCAACCGGTCTCGGCGGGCGCCAGCTTCGGGTCAGCGGACCCGCTCGGGGTCCGGAGCAGTTTCCCGGTCGCCGAGGAGCTCGCCTATCTGAACAACGCGGCGGTGGGGCCGCTGTCCGCGCCGGTGCGCGACGCCCTCCACCGCTACGCCGACAACAAGATGCTCCGCCGCGATCTGACCGCGAACGGCGAGGCGGTGGCGGGTGCGCGCTCCTGTTTCGCCCGCCTCTTCGGCGCCGACGAGGAGGAGGTCGCCTTCCTCTACTCCACGAGCGACGCCGAGAACATCGTCGTGAACGCGATGGAGTGGCGGCCCGGGGACAACGTCGTCCTGGACGAGCTGCACTTCGTCACGACCTTCGTCCTCTACCGGGAGCTCGAACGCAGGAAAGGCGTCGAACTCCGGATCATCCCGTCACGAGAGGGCATCGTGAGTGTCGAGGACTTCGCCGCGCGGACGGACGAGCGAACCCGGCTCCTCAGCGTGGCCTGGGTCTCGAACCGCAACGGCTTCCGTTACGACGTGCCGGCGCTGGCGGACCTCGCCCACGACCACGGGGCATATCTCTACGCCGACGCGGTCCAGGCGTGGGGCACGTTCCCGACGAACCTCCACGACACGAAGGTGGACTTCGCCTGCGGCAACGGCTACAAGTGGTTCCACGCCGACTTCGGCTGCGCGCCGTTCTACGTGCGGCGCGAGCACCTGGACTGGCTGACGCCGGACCGCAGCGGGCACGGGCAGGTCGCCGAACGGCTGCCGGGGCACCAGTTCCGACTGGACCCCACCGCCGGGAAGTTCGAGTACGCGAGCCTGGCCTTCGGTCCGGTCGTGGCGCTCGACGCCGCGCTCGAGTTCATCGAGCCGATCGGACTCGACCGCATCGCCGGGCACACGCACGCGCTCGCGGCCGAATTGCGGCGGGACGCCGACGCGCTCGGAATGGAGATGTTCACGCCACCGAAGAACCCGTCCAACATCGTCAGCTTCCACCACGGGCTGGATCACGCGCGGCTCAGCCAGGCGCTCGATGACGAAGGCGTGGCGGTGACCTTCCAGGAAGAGGGGAGCCTGCTGCGCGCCGGGATCGCCATGTACAACAACCGCGATGATGTGGACCGGCTGCTCGGGGTGATCCGGCGCATGGTGTAGCGAGATGTCGGCTCCCCGTGCCGGGCTGGAGCCCGGCGCGCCGGCGGGGGGATGCGCCTGCGCGAAGCGGGCGAGCGAGAAGAACGGCTCCGTCTCGCGCTGGCCGAGGATCGGCTCCGCCAGCACTTCGCCGAGCGCGGCGCCGAGCGTGTAGCCGTGGCCGGCGCCGCCGCCCGCGATCCACACGTTGTCCGCTTCGGGGTGGGCGTCCATGATGAGGTTGCCGTCCGGGCGGAGGATGCAGATCCCGGTGCGAGGGCCCCGGGGGTTTCCTCTACAGCGAGCGCTGCCTGACGAAACCGTCTGCGGATTCCTGCCGGAAAGCGGCTGGACTACGGTTCGAGGTGTTCTTCTTCATGGACGATCCACTCCGGCAGCGGGTCGTCGAGCGAAGTCCACTCCGATGCGTCGGAGGCCATCTCCGCGTCGGTCAGAAGACAGCCGTCCAGCGCGGCCTCGATGGCTGCTTGCTGCATCTCGACTCCGATGAAGACGAGCTCCTGACGGCGGTCGCCGTACTCGGGCTCCCAGATCTCTTCGATCCACTCCTCGGTCTCCAGGGAGTCGGCGCGCTCTTCCGGGTCCAGCGAGGCGAACCAGCGGCCTCCGGGCTCCAGGGTCGCCGAGTCTCCGGCGATCGAGAGCGCGCCAGCCACGTCATGGCGGGTGGCCAGCCAGAGGACCCCTTTCGCCCGCAGCACGCCCTCGAAAGAACCTTCGAAGACCGCGGCCAGCCGCGCCGGATGGAAGGGCCGTCTCCTCCTGTACACGAAGCTGCCGATACCGTACTCCTCGGTCTCGGGCGTGTGGCCGCCTTCCAGTTCCTGAATCCAGCCCGCCGTCTGCTCGACGCGCTCGAAATCGAACAGACCCGTATCGAAGATCAGATCGAGCGGAATCCTCCCATAGGCCGTCTGGACCAGTCTCGCCGTCTGGTTGAACTTGCGCAGGATCCCGGTCAACCGCGTGACTTCTCTCCGGCTCATCTTGTCGGTCTTGTTGAGAACGAGAACGTCGGCGACCTCGACCTGATCGGCGAGGAGCTCGGCGATGGTGCGGTCGTCCTCTTCGTCGTTCCCCAGCCCGCGATCGAGCAGATCTTCTCCCGAGCCGAAGTCTCGAAGAAAGCGCGGGCCGTCGACGACGGTGACCATCGTGTCCAGTCGGGCCAGCTCGCCCAGATGAACGCCCAACTCGTCCGACAAGGCGAAGGTGGCCGCGACGGGAAGCGGCTCGGAGATCCCGGTTGATTCGATCAGCAGGTAGTCGAAGCGACGTTCCCGCGCGAGGCGTGAAACCTCGTCGAGCAGGTCTTCACGCAACGTGCAGCAGATGCAGCCGTTGGACATCTCGATCAACCGCTCGTCCACGCGGTTGAGCTCGGCGCCTCCGGTGCGAACGAGCTGGGCATCGATGTTGATCTCGCTCATGTCGTTGACGATGACCGCAACGCGACGGCCTTCGCGGTTGTGCAGCGCGTGGTTGAGCAACGTCGTCTTGCCGGCCCCGAGGAAGCCGGAGAGCACGGTGACGGGAAGGCGCTGGTCGTTCAAATCGATTCCTCCATGGGCTCAGGATGCCGTTGGCCGTCGGTCGCGGCGGCGAGAAGCGCCTCCCGGCGCGAGAGGCCGTCGGGCGCCATGGCGGGTCACTCGCCAGCGGCGATCCATTCCAGGCTCACGCGGCGAACCGGGCGAGCGAGAAGAACGGCTCCTTCTCGCGCTGGCCGAGGATCTGCTCGGCCAGCATTTCGCCGAGGGCAGCGCCGAGCTTGTAGCCGTGGCCGGAGCCGCCGCCCGCGATCCAGACGTTGTCGGCCTCCGGGTGGGTGTCCACGATGAGGTTTGCGTCGGCGCTCTGCTCGTACTGGCACACCCGGGCTTCGAGCAGCGGGGCGCCGCGCATCGCCGGGAAACGGCGTTCCATGTACTCCCGCGCCGCGCGGATCCCCTCCTCCGACGGAGTACGGTCGCCGTGCGTCGGATCGAAAGGCTCGCCGCGACGGTCGTCGGCGATCTTGAGGCCGCGATGGGTGTTGCCGGGGATGCCGTAGAACGGATTGTCGATCCAGCCCGGGAATCCGGCGTCGGTGAGGTCGGGACGCCCGGCGGGAGGGCCGAAGTAGAACACCTCCTGGCGGGTGGGCCGGACCAGCGGGGGGTCGAAGCCCGGGAACAGCTCCGCGAGCCACGGACCTCCGGCGAAGACGAACTCGTCGGCCTCGAGGAGCGATCCGTCGGAGAGGCCGACTTCGCTCATCCGGCCGCCTTGCATCGCGCCGGGGGCGGCGAATGCAAGACGCGCCTCGCCGCCCTCCTCGACGAAGGTGTCGAAGACGCGCTGGCAACCGCGTCGCGCCAGCAAGTAGCCGGCGTCCTTCTCGAGCAGCGCCCAGACGATCCCGTCCGTCGAGATCTGGGGATAGCGGCGGGCGAGCTCGTCCGGCGTGAACTCCTCCACCGCGAGGCCGAGCTCGCGCAGGATGGCGGCGGAGGCCCTCGTGGATTCCACGCGGTCCTCGCCGGCCATCCGCAGCATGCCGATGTCGCGGAAGATGCGCTCGTTCCAGCCGGCTTGGTGCTCCCGCCAGATCTCGAGCGCCCGCTTGACCATCTCGCTGTAGATGCGCCTCGTGCCGTAGGCCGCGCGGATGAGACGGGACTCGCCGCCGGAGCTGGCCCGGGAGTTGCCCGGTCCCCAGGCGTCCACGAGGGTCACCCGGGCGCCGCCGCGAAGCAGCCAGAGCGCGGTCCAACCCCCGAACGCGCCGGCGCCGATGACCACGACGCGGGGGCCGTCGGTGGTCGGCGGGGCCTGGATGGGCTGCCGGGCGGGGGCGGTGCGCGCGGCGGCGAAGGCGCCGCCGGCGGCGAGGAGCGCCTCCCGGCGCGAAAAACCGTCATGTGTCATGGCGAGTCACTCCCGTCGGGTCGCGGATGGGCCGGGCCGGGAGGCAGCGCGCTCTCGTGGGACCGGGCGGCGCATCATGCGGCGAAGCGGTCCAGCGAGAAGAACGGCTCCTTCTCCCGCTCGTCGAGCACCTGATCCGCCAGCATCTCGCCGAGCGCCGGTCCCAGCTTGTAGCCGTGGCCCGAGCCGCCGCCCGCGATCCAGACGTTCTCGGCTTCCGGATGCGTGTCCACGATGAGGTGTCCGTCGGGGCTCTGCTCGTACTGGCAGACCCGGGCCTCGAGGAGCGGAGCGCCCGCCATCGCGGGGAAGCGGAACTCCATGTACTCGCGGGCCGCCCGGATCGCCGCCGCGGACGGCGATCGGTCCCCGTTCGTCGGGTCGAAGGGCGCGCCACGGGCATCGTCGGCGACCTTGAAGCCCCGGTTCTCGCTTCCCGGAACCCCGTAGAAGAAGCGCTCGCCGGTCTCGACCCATACCGGGAGCCCGGCTTCCGCGAGATCGGGGCGGCCCGGCGGCGTGCCGAAGTAGAGGATCTCCTGGCGGGTGGGGCTGACGAGGGGCGGATCGAAGCCGGGGAACAGCTCCGCGATCCAGGGGCCCCCGGCGAAGACGAAGACATCGGCTTCGAGCCGGCTTCCGTCGGAGAGGCTCACCTCCCGCATCCGGCCGCCGCTCATCGCCCCCGGCTCGGCGCGCGCCTCCCGGTAGGCGCCGCCCTCGGCGAGGAACGCGTCGAGGACGCGCCGGCAGGCCCGCCGGGCGGCGAGGAACCCCGCGCCCTTCTCGTGAAGCGCGTAGGTGATCCCGTCGGGCCGGATCTGGGGGAAGCGCCGGCCCATCTCCTCTCCGTCGAGCTCCTCGAACCCGACGCCGCGGTCGCGAAGGATCGGAACCGCCTGCTTCGCGAAATCATCGTCGTCCCCGGCCATCCAGAGCGCGCCGGTCTCGGTGAACAGCCGGTCGTCCCACGCCGCCGCGTGCTCCTTCCACAGCGCGAGCGCGCGGACGACCATGTCGGTGTAGATCGCGTCGGGACCGTAGGTGGCGCGGATGACCCGGGTCTCTCCGCCCGAACTCGCGCGCGAATTGCCGGGGCCCCAGGCATCCACGACCGTCACCCGGGCACCCCGGCGACGAAGCCACAGCGCCGTCCATCCCCCGAAGGCGCCGGCCCCGATGACGACGACCCGGGGGGCGGCGCCACGCCCGACGGGCTCCCCCGACCCACCGCAGGAGGCGGCCGAGACGGCGGCGCCCGCGGCCACGAGAAGCGCCTCCCGGCGCGAGACGCCGCCGCGGCTCCGTCGCCGGGGGCCGGGCGGGATCACGACGCGCCTTCCCCGCCGGCGCGGAGCGTCGGGCCGGCGGGCATCCCGCGGGCGATGTGGACGGCGTCGCGCAGCATGGCGGCGGCGGTCGGGATCGCATCTCCCTCGGTCGCGGCGAGCCGATGGATGCCGTAGATGTCGGTCTCCCATTCCACCGCCATGTCCAAACTCCCGATCGCACCGAAGAAGCTCTGCCGGGGGACCGCCTCGGGCGCGACACGCAGCCGATAGCCCCCGTCCGGCTGGAGCACGGCCTCGCCGAAGAGACGGATCACTTCGGCCGGCCCGGGCTCGGGCGCAGCTTCGACTCCGGCACGCGGCAGATCGGCGAAACGGACCGGCTGGCCGAGAACCGTCCGGGCGAAGATCGCGAGCTTGGCCGCGGTGTCGGTCCCGTTCAGGTCGTTCGTCGGATCGGTCTCGGCGATGCCCCGCTCCTGCGCCTCCGCGATCGCCTCGGCCACCGTCCGGCCGGCGGCGACCTGGTCGAGCACCAGGTTGCTCGTGCCGTTGAAGACGCCGCGCACCCGAAGGAATTGCGCCGCGACCATCTCGCGGCGGGCGGCGTTGATCACGGGGAGTCCGCCGCACACCGTCGCGCTCCACCCCAGCCCGGCGCCGCTGGAAGCCGCCAGCGACTCGAGCTCATCGAAGGCGAGAGCGACCGCCGACTTGTTCGCGAAGACCGCGGAAGTCCCGCGGGACAGCGCCGCACGGGCGGCCGTCAGCCCGAGGCCGCCGGTCTCCATGTCCATGGAGACCGCGTCCATCAGGATCCCGTCGGGGCCGGCGAGCTCGACCGCCGCTTCGAGCGGGACCGGCTGCGCTCCGGCCAGATCCGCGAGGCTTCCGCCGTTCTCCTTCACCGCGAGGATGGCCTCCCGGGTCAGATGGCTCCCGGGCGCGTCCGGCCCCCGGAAGAAACCGCTTCGATCGGCACAGGCGACGATGGGGAACCGGACCCCCTCACCGTCGGCGAGCCCATCGGCCTTCTTCTCGAGGATCCGAAGCAGCGAGCGGTGGACCGAGCCCATGCCGAGGAGGATGAGGGGACGAAGGAGCGGCATGAGCGGGGAGGCGGATGCTATGCGAGACCGGGCGGCGGAGCCCACTCTGTCAGAATGTGTCCGATCCTGTCCGCGACCCGGACCTCCATCGGGCCCGGGGCGGACGGCGGAGGGCCACCATGACGAGCCTGAACCGGGCGGCGCGACTGTTCCACGACTTCCTCTCCGGACAGCAGATCACCTACGCGTTCCTGATCGCGAAGTACGGCATCACTCGACGCACCGCGCACCGCTGGATCCACGAGCTGCGCCTTGCGCTGCCGCTCGAGGAGCGACGGAACCACGAGGGCCGCATCGTCTTTCAGGTGGATCGCCACGCCGCGTGGTTCCGGTCGCTGGTCCGCCTGCCGCCGCAGGACCGGGACTTCACCGCGCTCCGGAAGGCGACCGAACTGCTCGAGGCGAACCAGTTCCAGCAGGAGGTCGCCCAGCTCCGCCATCTCCGCAAGGTCATGGAGGAGGCGCTTCGGGAGAGTCAGAGGATCCAGGAGCGGGAGAAGCAGAAGAACCTGGCCGGCTTGTCCGATGCCGTGGTCACGAACGCCGAGAACATGGCGCGCGCCCTCGGCGTGGCCGCCCGCCCGACGCCGCGGGTGCGCGTGCCTCCCCGGACGGACGAAAGCCTGCGGGTCGCTCTGCTCAAGGAGCGGCGGCTCGAGTTCGACTACACGAACGCGGCGGGCCGGCGTCGGACGCGCCGGGTCTCGCCGGTGGGGATCCTCTACGGGGGTCGCCCGTGCCTGGTGGGCCGGATCGAGGGCCACCGGAACCTGGTGCAGTTCCGGCTCGACCGCATGGAGAACGTCCGCGTCCTCGGCGGCTACGAACCGGTGGACGACGAGGCCTTCCACGCCTACGTGGGCCAGCTCTTCGGCGCGTTCCAGGAGCCCCCGTTCGAGGTGGAGTGGCGGTTCCATCCGAGCGCGCCCGAGGTGGACAAGTGGATCTTCCATCCGTCGCAGAAGCTCGTCCGCGAGAAGGACGGCGCCATCGTGGTCCGCTTCACCGCCGGGGGCCGCGATGACATGGCCCGCCACGTGATCGGGTGGTGGGACTGGATCGAGGTGATCAAGCCGGACTCGCTCCGGGAGCGGGTTCTCCAGATGAAGCTGGCCGGGCTCGCCCCCCTGCTTCGTCAGTTCGCGGCGGACAACCCCGACCTGGCCGACCGGATCGCGGCCCTGACCGCCGCGCGCGGCGCGAACAAGATCCCGGAACCCGGGGCGCCGGACGAGCCGACCGAGTGATCCGTCGCCTTCAGTCGCTGACGGGGGGGAGTTCGTCGCCGGGAACCATCGGGACGAAAGCCACCGCTCCGTGGTCCGTCGTCTCCACCTCGCCCTCGGCGTTGCGGGTGGCCACCAGCAGCCGCTGGCTGCGGGGATCGTCCCCCACCGGAGCGATCAGGCGCCCCCCCGGAGCGAGCTGCTCGATCAGCGCGGGAGGGATCGTGGACGGCGCGGCGGTGACCACGATCCGGTCGAAGGGCGCCTCTTCCGGCCATCCCTGGTAGCCGTCGCCCACCCGCAGGTTGATGCCTCCGTAGCCGGCGCCGTCGAGATTCGAAGCGGCGAGAGCGCCGATCGTCGGAAGGAGCTCGATGGACCAGACTTCGGCGCCCAGCTCGGCGAGCACGGCAGCCTGGTATCCGGAGCCGGTGCCGATCTCGAGGACGCGGGATCCGGGCTCCACCTGGGCCAGCGAGCTCATCAGCGCCACGACGAAGGGCTGCGAGATCGTCTGTCCCTCACCGATCGGGAGCGGCCGATCGGAGTAGGCCTGGCTCTGCAGCGACTCGGCCACGAAGAGGTGGCGCGGCACGTTCCGCATCGCATCGAGCACCGCCGCGTCCCGGACGCCGCGCGCCTCGAGGTCGTTGCGGACCATGAGCTCGCGGGGAGCGCGGAAGGGATCCCGATCCAGGACCGAGGAATCGCCGCCGCCGCAGCCCGACGGGGCGAGCGCCGCCAGAAACAATGACACCGGCCAGAATCTCCTCAGCACCGTCCCGATCATGCCCGCCGCGCCCAAACCCCCTGCCCGCACTCCTCGTCCCGCCGGCGTGAGTGTAGTGCCGGAGAGGCTCGGCGTTCGGAGACCGACGCGGGGCGCCCGCTGCGGCGGCCCGCTGCTGGGGCTCATCCTCTTCGGGGCCTGCGCCGCGCCGGAAGGGATGGCGCGGATTCCCGGAGGTCCGGGCGTGCGGGCGTTCTTCCTCGACCGCCACGAGGTCACAGCCGGGCGGTTCGCCGGGTTCGTGGCGCGGTCGGGGTACGTGACGGACGCGGAGCGGATCGGATGGTCGCTCGTCTTCCACGCTCCCGGGACCGCGCCCGAAGAGGCCGCGACCGCGCCCGGGATGCCCTGGTGGGTCGGTCGGGACGGCGCCGACTGGCGGACGCCGCGCGGCCCGGACCAAGCCGAAGCCGCGGCGGAGACGCCGGTGGTCCAGGTGAGCTGGAACGACGCCGCCGCCTTCTGCGCCGACGCCGGCGGGCGCCTGCCGACCGCAGCCGAGTGGGAGCACGCCGCCCGCGGCGGGATCCCGGCGGCGCCCTTCCCGTGGGGCGGGCGCTCGCCCAACACCGGCCCACCGCCCCCCCCCCAGTTCGAACGCCCCAATACGATACCCGCGGCGGCGCGGGGCGGCGTCCCCACGCTCCCTCCGGGGGGGG
>JAJEAO010000070.1 GCA_022822745.1 Acidobacteriota bacterium | reverse complement strand
GGTCGGCGAGCGCGGCGGCCCGAACCTCGGCGAGACGGACGCCGAGCCGTCCGAGGGCGCGGGCGGCGGCCGCGCGCTCGAACGGATCGGCCGCCGCGAGATGCGCCGCGAGGGCCGCCTGCGTCTCGAGGTGCGGCTCGCTCCCGCCCCGGACGAGAGCCGCCTCGATCCGGCCGGCGCCTTCGATCGCCTCCACCCGCACCCGGGGATCCTCGTCCCCGAGGAGAGCGTGGATCAGGAAGTCCCGGACCCGAGCGTCCTCGACCGCGCCGAGCTGATTCGCGATGGCGGCGCGGCCCGCCGGATCCGGGTCCGACCAGCCGGACATGAGCAACCGGAAGCCGTCCTCGTCCTGCCGGTGCAGCGCCCGGAACGCGGCGGCGCGGGTCCCGGGGTCCGCGTCGCCGGTCCAGTCCAGCAGAGCGTCCGCCGCCTCCGGGTGATCCATCGCCGACAGGGCCGCCAGGGCCGCCCGGCGAAGCCGCGGGTCGGGATCGTCGAGCCCGGCGACGAGTCGCCGTCCGACCGCCTCCGGTGCCGGGTGTCCGGCGCTCGCCAGCGCGGTGAGGGCCAGGATGGCCTCCATGCGCACTCCGGCGTCGGGCTGATCCAGGAACAGCGCCACTTCATCGGCCAGCCCGTCGCCGGATCGGGGATCCACCCGGGCTCCGGCGCGTCCCAGACCCCGGACGCCGAGGGCCTGGACGATCGGATCGGCTGACGCCGACCAGGCGCGATGGAGCGGGATCAGGGTCGGCTCGGCGAGCTGCGCGGCGCTCCAGGCCGCCGCCCACCAGTTCGTGCGCGGCGCGCCGCCCTCCCCGAAGACCGCCGGCAGCCCCGAAGCCTCCGCCCCCGCCCCGAGACGGGGGAGCGCGAAGAGCGCGAAGCGGGCTTCGTCCCAGGCGGTGCGGCGCCGCGACGCCTCCACATCCTCCCGACGGTCCGAGTAGCCGGATGCCGCCACCAGGGCGCCGAGCTGCGCCAGCACGGTCTGGCGCTGCCTGTCGCCGCCCTTCCGGCCGAGCGCCTCGAGGGCCTTTTCGCGAACCCGCCCCGACGGCTCGCCGGTCGCGGCCTCGAGGGCGCCGAGGGCTTCCTCGGGCAACGGGTCCTCGACGATGCCGAGCGCGAACGCCGCCGTGGAGCGCACCGCGCCCGCCTCGTCGGAGACGAGCGCGGTCACGAGCGGCTCGACCGCCTCCGGCCGCCCGATGCGTCCGAGCGCGAGCACCGCCTGGCGGCGCACCTCGGGATCGGGATGGAGAACCTGGTCGCGCAACCAGCCCCCGTCGAAGGAGCGGGCGTCCTCGAGCGCCACGATGCGGGCCACGCGCTCCCGGGACGAAAGGGGCGCTGGCTGCCCGACTGCCGCCTCCGGCCGCGTCGCAGGGCTCGGGGATTCCTCCGCCGGGGACGGAGGAGCTCCGCTCGCCACGGCGGCGCCGATGAGGAGGATGCGCGCCGCGGCGGCGCCGGGTGGCGGCCGCCGGATCAGGCTTCGAGCGTCGTCTCGCAAAGGGTGTGGCGGCGGATCACGTCCTCCCGGAGCGCGACCCCGATGCCCTCTCCCTCCGGAATCGGGATCGTCCCGTCCGGATCCACGGTCACCGGCGGCTCGATGACCTCTTCGGTGAAGTACCGCTCGGACGCGGCGACATCGCCCGGCAGCGAAAACGCGGAGAGCGACGAGAGATGCAGGTTGTGGACCCGGCCCACGCCGCTTTCGAGCATTCCGCCGCACCAGACCGGCGCTCCGGCAGCTTCGGCGATCCGCGCGATTTCCCGGGCCGACGACAGCCCGCCGACGCGTCCGGCCTTGATATTGATGATGCCGCAGGCGCCCATCTCGAGCGCCCGACGGGCGTCCGCCGGGGACTTGACCGATTCGTCGAGGCAGATCGGCGTCCGCAGTTCCGCGTGAAGGATGCGGTGGTCCCACATGTCGTCGTGGGCCAGCGGCTGCTCGATCATCATCAGATCGAATTGATCCAGCTCCCGGAGCAGATCCATGTCGGCCAGGGTGTAGGCGCTGTTCGCGTCCACCATGAGCGGCACGTCCGGGAACCGCTCCCGAACCGCGGCGACCACGGCCACATCCCACCCCGGCTTGATCTTGATCTTGATCCGCTGGTAGCCGGAGGCGAGCTCGAGCGCGATCCGGTCGAGCAGCTCCGGCACCGTGTCCTGGATCCCGATCGAGACGCCGGAGGCGGTTCGCCGACGCTCGCCGCCGAGCGCGGCCGCGAGAGAAAGTCCTTTCCGCCGGGCCCAGGCTTCCCAGACCGCCATCTCGATGGCGGCCTTCGCCATGTTGTGGCCGCGCACCCGCGCGAACGAAGGGAGCACTTCATCCGGGTGGGCGTAGTCGCTGGCCGACGCGAGCGGCCACAGGAAGTCCTCGAGGATGTGCCCCGCGGTGCGAACCGTCTCGTACGAGTAGCCCGGATCCCGGTCGGCCACGCACTCGGCGAACCCGGGCGCGCCGTCCACCCGGACCTCGACGAGGAAGAACTGCTGGTCCGTGACCCGGGCGAAACTCGTCTCGAACGGATACTTCAGGTCCAGCCGGACTTCGCGCAGGGTGAGGCTCTCGATCTTCATGGCGGCGGTCGTGGGGCGGGATCTTATGCGGCGGGCAGCGCGTGGCCGGCGCGCCGGACTCCGGTCCGGCAATTCGAAGAGGAGGGGCCGGACGGCGGCGCCCGTTCCCGGAAAGCGGGATCGCGAGGATGGGCGGAGGGCGGATGAAGGCGGGGGACACGACGCGGAGCCGGGACAGGGGCGGGATCCGGGCCGCGCCGCGCATCTACAATGGCTTCCCCGGCAAGCGCTCCCTCCCCCGGCGCCGAGCGCGAACCCGCCCGACGCCCCTCCGACATCCCGCCGCCAGCTCCCCCCAGCTCCCTCATGACCTCCGAGCCCCGCGGCCTCGCCGTCCTCGGCGCGACCGGCTCGGTCGGCTCGACGACGCTCGATGTCGTGGACCGCTACCCCGAGCGCTTCCGGGTCGTGGGTCTGGCGGCGGGACGGGCGGGAGAGCGGCTCGCGTCCCTGGTGGAACGCTACCGGCCGGAAGTCGTGGGGCTCGGCAGCCGGCGGGAGGCGGATCGGTTCTCGAAGCGCTTCGGCGCCCGCCACGGCGTTCGCATCGTCGGGGGTCCGGAGGGGGTGGAAGCCGTCGCCTGCTGGCCCGGAGCCGAGACCGTCATGTCCGCGATCGTCGGCGCCGCCGGGCTCCGCCCCACCGTGGCGGCGCTCGCCGCCGGCCGCGTCGTCGGGCTGGCGAACAAGGAGTCGCTCGTCGCCGCGGGGCCCCTGGTGGCGAAGGCCGCAGCCTCCGGCGGCGGGCGACTCATCCCGGTGGACAGCGAGCACGCCGCCATCCACCAGTGCCTCGCCGGCCGCGAAGAGCCGCCGCGGCGGCTCTGGCTCACCGCCTCCGGCGGTCCCTTCCGCACCGCGACCCGGGAGGAAATGCGGGAGGCCACGGTCGAGACAACCCTGCGCCACCCGACCTGGCGGATGGGCCCCAAGATCACGGTGGATTCGGCCACCCTGATGAACAAGGGGCTCGAGATGATCGAGGCCCGGTGGCTCTTCGACCAGGCCCCGGATGCAATCCGGGTCGTGGTCCATCCCCAGTCCATCGTCCACTCCCTCGTCGAGTTCGATGACGGCTCGTTCCTCGCCCAGCTCGGCGCGCCCCACATGGCGGTCCCGGTCCAGTACGCCCTCACCTGGCCCGACCGGATCGGGACCGGGCTGGAGCCGCTGTCGCTCGAGGAGGCGCTTTCCCTCGATTTCCACCCCCCGGATCCGGAGCGCTTTCCCTGCCTCCGCCTGGCGCGGACGGCGCTGGAGGCGGGAGGCGACGCGGCCGCGGTGCTGAACGCGGCCAACGAGGTCGCGGTGGGGGCCTTCCTCGCCGGGGAGATCGGGTTCTTCGATATCCCGGCGCTCGTCGGGGAGACGCTCGGGGCCCACGAGGTGGGCGAGCCGGGGACGCTCGACGACATCGTCCGGGCCGACCGGTGGGCCCGGACCCGCGCAGCATCCCTGCTGCCGCGGATGGAGGTCGCCGCGTGCTGACGATCCTCGCCTTCGTGTTCGTCGTCGGCACGCTCGTCGTCGTCCACGAACTCGGCCACTACCTGGTCGCCCGCTGGATCGGGGTGCGGGTGGAGACCTTCTCGATCGGCTTCCCCCCGACGGTGTACCGCCGGCGCATCGGGGAGACCGACTTCACCGTGGGACTCCTCCCGCTCGGGGGGTTCGTCAAGATGGCGGGCGATGTCCCCGGGGAAGGAGGCCCCGACCCGCGGGAGCTCCAGAACCGCACCCGGGGAGAGCGGCTCGCGATCCTGTTCGCCGGGCCGGCGATGAACTTCCTGCTGGCGATCGCGCTCCTGAGCGGCCTGTTCTATGTCGGAACGACCCGCTGGGTGGGCCTCGAGGATCCGCCGGTCGTCTCCTGGGTGGCGGAGGACACCCCCGCCTCCGCAGCCGGGCTGCGGTCCGGCGACCGGATCGAGGCGATCGCCGGCGAGTCCGTGGACGACTGGCGCTCCGCGCTGGAAGCGATCGCGCTGCGCCCCGATCAGGAGGTCGTGTTCGAGATCGAGCGGGAGGGCGCGCGGCGGGAGCTCGACGTGCGGATCGCGTCCGAGGGTCCCGACGCCATCGGCACGGTGGGCATCGGGCCTCCGGCGCCGCCCGTCGTGGGAACCGTCGTCTCCGGAACCCCGGCCGAACGGGCCGGCCTCGCTCCCGGCGACCGCATCGTGGCCGTGGACGGCGCCCCGGTGGGAAGCACCCAGGAGATCGTGGCGCTGGTGCGGGAGGGAGGCGAACGACCGATCGAGCTGGTGCTGGACCGCGAGGGAGGCGAAGTCCGCCGCGTCGTGACGCCCGAGCTCCACGAGGATCCGGAGACCGGGGAACGGTTCCCCCGCGTCGGCGTGGTCTTCGAGCGCCCCACCCGGCGGGTGCGAGCCGACTCCGTGCCGGACGCCATGTGGCAGGCGGTCCGGGAGACCACCCACTGGGGCGCGCTCACCGTGACCCAGCTCGGGCGGTTCGTCCGCGGGTCGGCGCCGGCGGAGCAGTTCTCCGGCCCGATCGGGATCGCGCAGGCTTCCGGCGACGCGGTCCGCCGCGGTCCGTCCAGCCTCATCCTGCTCATGGCGATCCTGAGCCTGAGCCTCGGCGTGCTGAACCTCCTCCCGATCCCGGTGCTCGATGGCGGACAGATCGCCGTGCTCCTGTTCGAGTCGGTGGCGAGGCGGGATCTCGCCCCCCGCGCCCGACGGGCGCTCACGGTCGCCGGGGCGGCGTTCATGCTCGTGCTCCTCGTGCTCATCATCGCGCTCGACCTGTCCAAGATGGGCGCGTTCGGCAGCCTGCTGGGCTTCTTCGGCGGCTGAGCCCGGCGCTCAGATCCTCCCGGCCAGCGCCTCCGCCGCGGCGAAGACCACGGTCGCGAACAGGAGTCCATCCACCCGGTCGAGGACGCCCCCGTGGCCGGGGATGAGGCGGCCGCTGTCCTTCTGTCCGGCCACGCGCTTCCAGTAGGACTCGAACAGATCCCCGACCGCAGCAGCCGCGGCCAGCAGCGCGCCGAGGACGAAGATCGGAACCGGCGCGCCGGCCACTTCTCGCGGCGCGCCGGCCACGATCGAAGCGACCAGCCACGCCGCCGCTCCCCCGGAGAGGATCTGGGACGCGAACCCGGCCCAGGTCTTGCCGGGGCTCAACCGGGGAGCGAGCCGGGGACCGCCGATCAGCTTGCCGCCGACCCACGCGCCGGCGTCGCTCAGGAGAACGGTGGCGATCAGGAACAGCAGCGCCGGCCCTCCGGCGTCCCCCGCGCTCGCGCGCAGCAGGGCGGCGGTCGGGAAGCCGATCCACGCGCCGGTGACCGCGGCCGCGCCGAGCCAGGCGAGGCCGTCCCGGTTCCGGGGAAGGCGCAGCGCCAGGCCTCCCAGCGCGAGCAGCAGGAGCCCTCCGGAAGCGACCGCCGCCGGGCTCGCCGGCGGCGCCAGCCCGGGGAGGGCGACGCACAGAACCGGGAGGCCTCCGACGAGCAGCCCGAAGACGCCCTCCGGCGCATGTCCGGCGCCCGGCCGCCGGCCGGCGGGGGTCTGCCCGAAGGCCGCCGCCGCCAGCCGGACGGCTTCATGGCTCGCGTAGAGCGCCGCGGCGAGGATCACCGCCTGCCGGGCCAGGAGCGGCGCCAGCAGGCAGACCGCGACGACCGCCGCGCCGACGGCCGCTCCGCTGATCAGCCGACGGCGCATCGGGGCATCCCGGTCAGACCTGGTTCCGCGGGGTCAGCGAAGCCCCCCGTAGCGCCGGATCCGGCGCGGGAAACCCACCACCGCCTCGGAGAGGTGGCGGCGGCGGAAGTCGGGCCAGAGCGTCTCGGTCGTCCAGAACTCGGTGTAGGCGCTCTGGAACAGCAGGAAGTTGGAGAGCCGCATCTCGCCGCTGGTCCGGATCAGCAGGTCCGGATCGGGCAGACCCCGGGTGCTGAGGTGCTCGCTGAAGGCGCCTTCGTCGAGATCGGGCACCCGCCCCTCGGCGAGGGCGCGCCTCGCGAATTCCCGCGCTGCGTCCACGATCTCCGCCCGCCCGCCGTAGTTCAAGGCCACATTCATCGCGAGCCCGGTGCAGTGAGCCGTCGCCGCGCTCGTCTCCGCCACCATCTCGCGGACGTCCCGGGGGAGTTCGTGGACGCGCCCGAGGGCCCGGAAACGGATCGAATTCGCGATCAGGTTGCCGGTCTCCAGTTTCAGGTAGCGCTTCACGAGATCCATGAGCGCCTCGACCTCCTCGGCCGGGCGCCGCCAGTTCTCGAGCGAGAAGGCGAACAGGGTCAGGGCGGAAAGACCCAGCGCCGCCGCCGCCTCGACCGTGTCCCGCACCGACTCGACTCCGGCCGCGTGCCCCTCCCCCCGCTCCAGCCGGCGGGCCTCCGCCCACCGCCCGTTTCCGTCCATGATGACCGCGACGTGCACCGGGAGGCGCGTGCGATCGATGCGCGCGAGGAGGGCGGCGGTCGCAGCCTCGGGAGTGACCTCGAGGGCCGGGGAGATCGCGGGCACGAACGACTGACTCTAGCAGCGGAACGGGGGTTTTCGGGATCCGCGCGCCGTCACTCGCCGAGGTCCTCCGGGTACCCCACGGCGTGGAGCCGCAGCCCGGTCGCGGGGGCCCGGAAACGGGGCCCGGGAAGGCCGGGTTCGCGGAGCATCCGGGCGGTGCAACCGGCCGGGAGCTGGCCGCGCGCCACCGCCTCGAGGGTTCCCGCGATCCGCCGGACCATGTAGCGGAGGAAGGACTGCGCCGTGATCTCGAAGACGAGGGCGGCGTCCGAGCGGAACACGCGCGCGCCGGTGACCGTCCGGATCGGGCTCCGCGAGGGCTCGTCGTCGGAGGCCACGGAGAAGGCGCTGAAGTCGTGCGTCCCGGGGAGCGCCGCCGCCTCGGACTCGAAGGCGCCGCGATCGAGGTCGCGTCCCGTCGCCCACGCGAACCGACTGACGAGCGGGGACGGCGGCGGCCCGGGGACGAGGTGGTAGCGGTAGGTTCTCGAGATCGCGTCGTAGCGGGCGTGAAAGTCCGGGCGCGCGACCGCGGCCGCCCGGATCCGGATCGAGGGCGGCAGCCCCCGATTCAGCGCTCTCGCCACCCCGTCCGGCGGGATCGGCAAGGCGGCGTCGTAGTGGGCGACCTGCCCCTCGGCGTGGACGCCGGCGTCGGTCCGGCCGGCCGCCACGAGCGCGACCGGGCCCCGGTAGAGACGCGCCAGCGCCGCCTCGATCCGCCCCTGCACCGTGTGGCGGTCGGGCTGGCGCTGCCAGCCGGCGAAGTCGGTGCCGTCGTAGGCGAGGTCGAGCCGGATCCGATGCGTCCGGCCGCGGTCCATCGGGGCCATGCGCCCCTTGTAACCGATCGGCGCGCCCGGACGGTTCCCGGGCGCGAACTCCCGGGGAGTCCCCCTCGTATCCTCCGGGCGTAGAAAGTCCCGTCCGGGTGCGTCTTGTGCACAGCGGGCGCCGCTGGCTCGCCGGCGCCCTCGAACGCACCCCCCGCTGGAGAACCCCTCATGCGCAGCGCCCTTTCGCTTCCCGTCCTCACCCTGGTCGTCCTCTTCGCCGCTCCCGGCGTCGGACGGTCGCACCCGGCGGCGCCGGACGAGTCCGGGACGGGCGCCGGCCAGATGGCGCCGGTGGATCTGACGCTCGAGGACGCCCTCGCCGCCGCGCTCGAGAACAACCTGAATGTCCGGATTTCCCGGATGAACCGGCAGTCGCTCGGGTTCGCGCTCACCGCCGCCCGCCGGGTCTATACCCCCGAGCTCGTCCTCAACACGAATGTCCAGGAGAGCCTGTCCCCGTCCGAGACCCAGCTCGACGGCGCGGAACAGAACGAGAGCGACACCCTCATCTACAACCTCCAGATCCAGCAGCAGCTCCCATTCGGGGCGACGTACTCGGTCGCGTTCAACAACAACCGCTTCGCGAGCAACAGCGTCTTCCGCAACTTCAATCCGCTCTACCGCAGCCTCCTGAGCGCGAACGTGAGCCAGCCGCTGCTTCAGAACCGGACGACCGACGCAGCCCGGCGCCAGATCTTCGTCTCGCAGAACGGCGAACGCCGCGCCGGGCACGAATTCGAGGCGGCGGTGCTCGATGTCCTGCGCGATGTCCAGAACGCCTACTGGGATCTCGTGTTCGCCCGGCGCAATCACGAAGTGGCGGTCCAGTCGCTCGAACTCGCCCGGGATCTGCTGCGGAACAACCAGGTCCAGGTCGAGGTCGGGACCATGGCGCCGATCGACGTGCTCCAGGCGGAGGCCGAGGTGGCGACCCGGGAAGAGGCCCTCATCCTCGCCGAGGACGCGATCCGGCAGACCGAGGACGCGCTCAAGGTCCTCATCCGGGATCCCGACTCGGTCGGCTTCTGGGACGGCGAGATCCTGCCGGTGGACGCTCCCGATGTGGCGGACTACGAGATCGAGACGGAGGACGCCATCCGGATCGCTCTCCAGCGCCGCCCCGAGGTGCGTTCGCAGCGGGTCCAGCTCGACGCGAACCAGTACGACGTCCGCTACTACCGGAACCAGACGATGCCGCAGGTGGACCTGGTGGGTTCGGCGCAGCTCACCGGCGTCGGCGGCACCGAGCTGATCCGGGAGGGGTTCTTCGGCCAGGCGGTGGAGACGATTCCCGGCGGCTACACCGACGCGCTCTCCCAGCTCGGTGGTCTCGACTACCGGGACTGGCAGGTGGGGGTGCAGTTCAGCTACCCCATCGGCGGCAACGTGGCCCACGCCCAGCACGCGCAGGCCCAGGTGGACCTCGACCGGCAGCGCCAGACGATCCGCCAGCAGGAGCTCCAGATCGCCCAGGAAGTGCGGAACGCCGTCCGCCAGGTCCAGACGAACCGGCGCCGGATCGACGCCAGCCGGGTGGCGCGCGATCTCGAGGAGCAGCGGCTCGATGCCGAGCAGAAGAAGTTCGAGGTCGGGATGACGACCAGCTACTTCATCGTCCAGTCCCAGCGCGACCTCGCCCAGGCCCGCGCCAACGAACTCCAGGCGATCATCGACTACGCCAAGGCGATCGTCGCGGCGGAGCGCGCCCAGGGCACGCTGGCGGAGCGTTCCCGCGTCACGATCCGCTGATCTCTGCGATCCCGCCCCGCCGGGGCGGGGCCGCAGAGCTTCTGCCGGAATGCCGGGTGCCTGTCGGAACGCCGGGCGCCTGCCCGGCGCGGCCCATCTCAGCCCGCCAGCAGTTCGCAGAGCTCGCACGGCGCGCTCCGCGCGTGCCGCGGACAGCCCTCCACGATGCCCAGGCGGCTGAGCGCGTAGTCGAACCGGGTCGGATCCTCCGGGGCGATCCGCGCGAGCGCCCGGGTCAGGTCGAGGGCGGCGCTCCACCCCGGCGTCCGGCGGCGCGTGAGCCGCAACCGGCGGGCGATCCGGAACAGGTGGGTGTCGAGGGGGACGACCAGATCGCGCGGATGGAGGATGTCCCACAGTCCCAGGTCGAGTCCGTCCCCCGAACGGACCATCCAGCGCAGGAACATGGCCGGGCGCTTGGCCGCCGAGGTCTTCGGGCTGGGGAAGAAGTAGCGGACCCCCGGCCTCCGCGGCGGCGGGCCCGCGGCCGCCGAGGGCGCGAAGGCCAGCGCGGCGGCCCGGAAGTTCTCCAGGCTGGCGCCGAGCCGGACCCGGGCCGGCGCCGATGCGCGGTGGACGATCCCGGCGGCGAACAGCGCCTCGACCGAACCGAACCGCTCCAGGATGCGTCGGAGCGTGACCCCCAGCGACACCAGATCCTCGCTGCTCGTCCAGCGATGCCGGAACGGTCCCAGCCGGGCGAGCCCCTCGTCCCGATCCAGATTCCGGACGAACCGCGCCGGTCGGGGTCCGGTCCAGCGGAAGACGGCCTCGAGCGACGCGCACACCGACCGGGCGTTGCCGTAGGCGAGCGACGCCGCGAGGAACGCCGCCACCTCCCGGTCGTCCGGCGCGGAGAAGCGATGGGGGAACTGCAGCGGGTCCGACCCCAGCGAATCGGCGGTGTGGCGGCGGGCGACCGCCTCGATCGCGCTCTTCCAGCCGCGCGGCGGCAACGGGCGCAGATTCCGGACGGCGCGGTCAGGCGGAGAAGACCCGCCGCCCCCCGACCCAGGTCGAGACGACTCCGCCGCGCAGCTCCCAGCCGGCGAACGGCGTGTTGCGCCCCCGACTGCGAAAGACAGCGGGCCGGACGGTGACCGCGGCGTCGAGGTCGAGCAGGACGAGATCCGCCGGGCTGCCCGGCGCGAGCGCGCCGCCGGGAACCCCGAGGATCCGGCGGGGGCCGACCGCCAGCAGCTCCACGGCCCGGGCGAGAGGAATGGCCCCGGAGTGCACGAGACGGTCGAGAACGAGGGGAACCGCGGTCTCGAGCCCGACGATGCCGAAGGGAGCGCTCTGGAACGCCAGGCACTTCTCGTCCTCGTGATGGGGCGCGTGATCGGTCGCGATCGCGTCCACCGTCCCGTCGGCGAGCGCCTCCACGAGCGCCGTCCGATCCGCTTCCGCCGCGAGGGGCGGCTTCATCTTGGCGTTCGGGTCGCAGTCGGTCACGGCGACTTCGGTGAGCACGAGGTGGTGCGGCGTCACTTCGGCGGTGACCTGGAGGCCGGCCGCCTTCGCCCGGCGGACGGCGGCCGCCGACTGGAGCGTGGAGAGATGGGCGACGTGGAGGCGGGAAGCGGTGAGCTCGGTGAGCGCGATGTTCCGCTCCACCGCGATGTACTCGGAGGCGGCGGGGATCCCCGGCAGGCCGATCTCGGTGGCCAGGCCGCCCTCGCGCATCACGCCGTCGCCGGTGAGCTCCAGCGTCTCGCAGTGCTCGATGACCGGCAGATCGAAGAGGCGCGCGTAGTCGAGCGCCTTGCGCATGACGGCGGGGTCGGCGACCGGCAATCCGTCGTCGGAGACCGCGACCGCGCCGGCGCGCTTCAGGGCGCCGAACTCGGAGATCCGCTCGCCGCGCATCCCCCGGGTCGTGGCCGCGATCGGGAACACCCGGGCGAGCCCGGCGGCGCGGGCGAGCTGGAGGATGTGGGCGGTGATCGAGGGCCGATCGTTCACCGGGTCCGTGTTCGGCATGCAGGCGACGGCGGTGAATCCGCCCGCGACCGCCGAAGCGACACCGCTCGCCACCGTCTCCTTGTACTCCTGCCCCGGCTCCCGCAGGTGGACGTGCATGTCGAAGAAGCCCGGGGCCGCCACCAGGCCGTCCGCGTCCACCCGGCGATCGCCGGGCTCCCCGGACCCCGGCCCGACCGCGGCCACCCGGCCCCCGGCGAGCCGGAGGTCGGTGATCTCGTCGCGGCCCGCCGCCGGATCCACGACCCGGGCGCCGCGGATCAGAACCGGCCTCTCAGCCATGCGACTTCCTCGGGAAGCGCCCCCGCGCGATCTCGGCGAGGATCGCCATCCGCACCGCGACGCCGTTCCGGACCTGCTCCAGGATCACCGAGGCGCTCCCGTCGGCGACCTCGGAAGAGATCTCCACGCCGCGGTTCAGCGGCCCCGGGTGCAGCACGATGGCGTCGTTCGTCCGGGCCAGCCGCGGTTCGGTGAGGGCGAACTCCTCGAAGTACTCCCGCTCGGAGGGGATGTACGAGGCATGCATGCGCTCGTGCTGGATCCGGAGCACCATGACCGCGTCGGCCCCCTCGAGCGCATCCTCGACGCGCAGGAAGGGGGTTGCGCCGAGACGCTCCAGGCCGGGAGGCATCAGGGTGGGCGGGCCCGAGCAGCGCACTTCCGCCCCCAGCATGGAGAGGAGGCGGGCGTTCGATCGGAAGACGCGACTGTGGAGCAGGTCGCCGACGATCGCGACCCGCAACCGCTCCAGCGCGCCCCGGCGCTCGCGGATCGTGAAGGCGTCCAGGAGCGCCTGGGTCGGGTGCTCGGCAGCCCCGTCCCCGGCGTTCACGATGGACGCCCCCGGGAGGGCGCGCGCGAGCGCGGCGGGAGCGCCCGCCTCCGAGGTGCGCACGACCAGGATGTCCGGCGCCAGCGCGGTGAGCGTGCGGGCGGTGTCCAGGAAGGTCTCGCCCTTCCGGAGCGAGGAGGACCGGGGAGAAAAGGTCAGCGTTTCCGCCGAGAGTCGCCTGGCGGCGAGCTGGAAGGAAGCCTGGGTGCGCGTGGACGGCTCGAGGAAGAGCAGGGTCACGGTCCGGCCCACGAGGATCGGCACCCGCGGGACCGGCTGCTCCGCCACGTCGCGGAAGCGCGGCGCCTCGTCGAGGATCCCGAGGGCTTCCTCGCGGCTGAGGCCGCGGATCCCGAGGAGGTGCCTCACCGGAACTCCTTCCCGACGGGGACGGTGAACACGCCGTCCACGCCGTCTTCTTCCTCCACCCGGACGCGCACCATCTCGTCCGACCCCGCGGCAACTCGCAGGCCGGTGAAGTCGGCGGCGATGGGAAGTTCGCGTCCGCCCCGGTCCACGAGGACCGCGAGAAGGACGCTCCGGGGCCGGCCGAAGTGGCTCAGCGCGGTGAGGGCGGCGCGCACCGTGCGTCCGGTGAAGAGGACATCGTCCACCAGCAGGACGTGGTGCCGCTCCAGCGGGAAGGGGATCCGGGTCTCGCGGACGCGGGGGATCCCCCGGTCGTGGACATCGTCCCGGTAGAGGTTGATGTCCAGCTCGCCCGAAGGGATGTCGCGTCGCCCGGCGTTCCCGAGGTGGGTCAGGAGGCGCGCGGCGAGCGGAACGCCTCGACGCCGGATCCCGAGCACCGCGAGCGGAGCGGGCGCCGTTCGGGCGATTCGGTCCCCGAGTTCCCGCAGCGCCTCGCGGAATGCATCGCCCCCCAGAACCGTGATTGCGCCACCGCCGGTCATGAACTGGGGACGGAAGGCGCCAGCGGCCTCTTTCCGCCGGGAGCAGATCCTATGCGACCGGCCCCCGCGGCCTTCCGCTCCCCGGAATCGCCTCCGCTCCGGCGCGGCGGGCGCGCAGTAGAATCCCGCCCGTGCAATCGGGAAACGGCTTCCGCGTCCGCTGGACGGGCTGGATCGGCGGGATCGCCGCGCTGGCGCTGCTGCTCGTCGGGATCTCCGCCGCCTCGCATCACGAGGCACATCCGGATGGAGCCGATTGCACCCTCTGCCAGCTCGGTCACGAGAACGCCGAGCCGACGCGTTCTGCCGACATCTCTCCCTCGCGGGCTGTCGTCGAGACGGCCCCGGGGCGCGAGGCCGATCCGGCGCCTGCGCCGAAGCGGCTTCGGCGGCCCGCCCGAGCGCCCCCCGAGTAGCCCGACAGTTCGCCGGGATCGTCCGCCGCGCCTCAGCGCCGCGGGCGAGGCAGGCGTCCGCCGGAGTCGCGGGCGCCTTCGGCGGGCGCCGGGTCCCCCCGACCGTGGTCGGGATGCCCCCGGAATCCGAGGTCCGCCCCGTCCTCCCCGGCTTCCTGTCCGGACCGTCCTGTCTTCGGGGGCAGAACTCGGGAGGAAACCTTGAACCGATTCATCTCCATCCTGCTGGCGGCGGCCATCCTGGCCGTCTCCGGCGCCGCGTCCGCCGGGGCGCGGCTCACCGGCGTCGTGCGCGGCGTCGTCACCCATTCCGAAACCGGCGCCCCCGCTGCGGGCGCCATCGTCCGGATCCCCGCCGCCGGGATATCCGCCACGACCGATTCCGCGGGCCGCTTCCGGATTCCCGAGGTCGTCGCCGGTGTCCACGAGATCCTCGTGGAGTACGGCTCGGTCGCCTCCGAACCGCGCACCGTGGAAGTCTCGTCCGGAGCGGTCACGACGGCCGACTTCCGGACGGCTGCGACAGGGCAGCCCGTCGTCGAGGAGCGGGTGGAGGTCACGGCCGAGGCGCCGGGATACCCCACCGAGAGCTCGGTGGGCACCCGGTTCCCGGCCTCCGTCCTCGACATCCCGCAGTCGGTGCAGCTCATTCCGATCGAGCTGGCGGAGGCCCAGGCGGCCATCCACATCTCCGACGTCCTCGTGAACGTCTCGGGCGGCGCCACCTCGCGCGGCCTGGTCTCGACCTACAGTCCCTACCGGATCCGCGGCCAGGACGCGGCCCTGATCGTGAACGGCAACCGCAACCGCTTCTACAACCTCGAGTTCGACCTGCACATGATCGAGCGCATCGAGGTCCTGAAGGGCCCCGCCTCCACCTACTACGGCGTTCAGAGCGCCGGCGGCCTCGGCGGCGTCATCAACCTGGTGACCCGCCGCCCCGAGCGGGAGTTCGGCTTCACCGCCTCGGCCACCGTCAGCGACCAGGGCAACCGTTCGACCTGGCTGGATCTGACCGGGGCTCTCGGCGACTCCCCGTTCTCGTGGCGCCTCATGGCGAACCTGGAGCGGTCCGACACCTTCGTGGATCACGGCTTCGTGGATCGCGAGGGCGTCGCCGCGGCGCTCCGCTACGACGACGGCGGCCGATTCCGCATGCTCCTCGAGGGCGATCTCCGGAATCGTCACACGCCGTTCCATGTCGGCCTGCCGCTCCACGGAACCGTGGAGGGGCTGGGCGATCTGGAGCTGCCCCGCAGCCTCGACATCGGCGAGCCCCATCTTCCCGCCTCCCCCTTCGAGGATCGGAACGGGCACCGCTACGACAACCGCATGGCCACCGTGTCTCTCGAATACGACCTCAGCGACAACTGGACCCTGAAGTCCGTCGGCCGCTACCAGGACCGCTCGATCGTGGAGAACTTCGCCTTTCCGCTCGGCCTCGATGAGGACAACCGGACCCTCGGCCGGCTGCTCTGGATCTATCCGGAAGACGACCGGGAATCCCTTGCGGTCCTGGATCTCCTCGGGCGCTTCGACGCCTTCGGCAGGGAGCACCGGGTCCTGTTCGGCGTGGACTACGGCGAATTCGGCGCCGAGTCCGAGGACTTCATCTTCGGAGGACTCCCCCCGATCGACGTCTCCGCTCCGACCTACGGGGCGATCCCGACCGATGTGGACTCGATCGGCTACACGAACTACTACAGCGACCTGGACACCTTCGCGGTCTATGCGAACGGGCTCTTCGCGCTCACCGACCGGCTGGGCGCTTCGCTCGGGGTCCGGTTCGACGACATCGCCCAGGAGACGGACTGCGATGCCTGCGACTTCGCCGAGGCCGACATCCGGAAGACCTCGCCCCGCGTCGGGCTGACCTACCGGCTGACCGACAACGTCGTTCCGTTCGTCGGGTGGGGTCAGGCGATCAGCCCGCAGCTTCCGAACGCCGGAGTGACCGAGTACGTGCCCGAGACCTCCGAGCAGATCGAGATCGGCCTGAAGCTGGGCTACGGCAACATCACCGGCGCGATCGCGTACTTCGACCTGGAGCGGGACGGGATTTCCCTGAACGATCCGCTGACGTTCCTGCCCAACTTCATCGGCGCCCAGCGCACGCGCGGTCTGGACTTCGACATCGCCGCCGCCATTCGGCCCAATTGGACCCTGCTCGCGAACTACGCCTGGGTGGGGAACGAGACGACGGCCGACCAGTTCACGCCGTCCAACGTCGGCAACCGGCTTCCGGGCGTCCCGGTGCACTCCGGACGGGTCTGGAGCTCGTACGTCCTCCGCTCGGGGATCCCCGGCCTGACCCTGCTGGGCGGCGTCAGCCACGCCTCGGACCGCGCCGGTGACGTCCCCAACAACTACTTCGTCGGAGAGCACACCCTGGTGGATCTGGGCGCTTCCTACCCGCTCACGGACGAGATCCGGGTGCAGTTCAACGTGAACAACCTCCTCGACGAGCGCTACTTCAATCCGGGAACCGGTTTCAACGAGGGATTCGTGACACCGGGCGAGCCGAGGACGGTCTTCGTCACCGTGCGGTACCGCTACTGATCCGGACCGGCCACCGGGACCGAAGGAGGACACGATGCTGGAAGCCAGAGAGCTCTCCAAGTCTTTCGGGGAGGTTCGGGCGCTCAGGCGCCTGAATCTCCGCATCGGTCCCGGGGAAGCCATGTGTCTTCTCGGCGCCAACGGCGCCGGGAAGACCACGACGATCAATCTGTTCCTGGGCTTCCTCGAACCGACCTCGGGATCCGCGAGGGTGAACGGGCGGGATGTCCGCCGGAACCCGCTGGAATCGCGAAAGCGCCTGGCCTACATCCCCGAGCAGGTGGCGCTCTACCCTTCGCTCACCGGACTCGAGAACCTGAAGTTCCTCGCGGAACTCGCCGGCCGCCGGGATTCCGGCGAGGAGGAGCTCCGGGGATGGCTGGAGCGCGCCGGACTCGAGCCGGCCGCGGCGACCCGTCGCGTCGCCGGCTATTCCAAGGGGATGCGTCAGAAGATCGGCATCGCGGCCGCGCTGGCGCGGCGGGCCACGGCGTTCCTCCTCGACGAGCCGCTCTCCGGACTCGATCCGGCGGCCGCCTGGGAGTTCACGCGCATCCTGCGCCGCCTGCGGCTCGACGGGGCCGCCATCCTGCTGGCCACGCACGACATCTTCCGCGCCATGGACCTCGGCACGACCATCGGGATCATGAAGGCCGGGCGGCTCGTCGCGGAACTGGATCCGAAATCGGTGAGCAGCGCCGAACTGGAGAGGATCTACCTCGATCACATGAAGGGCGCGGGGAGGGAAGCCGCATGACCTGGGTCATCGCCCGGACGGAGCTCTTGCAGTACTGGAGGGATGGACGCGTCCTGACGGTGCTGGCGATCGTCCTGCTGCTGAGCGCGGCGGCGACCGTGACCGGGTGGAACGCCGTCTCGACCATGGAGCGGGAGCGGGCGGCGGCCGTCGGCATGGACCGGGAGATCTGGAACAACCAGGGCGACAAGAACCCGCACACCGCAGCCCATTTCTCCCGGTACGCCTTCCAGCCGACGTTCGATCTGGCGATCTTCGACCCCGGCCTGACGAACCATGTCGGCAACGCCATCTGGCTGGAGGCGCACTATCGCGACCCGGCTGCGCTGCGTCCGGTCGAGGACGCCGTGGAAATCCAGCGGATCGCCGAGATGAGTCCGGTGTGGGTCCTGCAGGTGTTCGCGCCGCTCCTCGCCATCGTGCTGCTGTTCGGCGCGGTGGCGGGGGAGCGGGAGTCCGGGACCCTGCGCCAGCTCATGGCGAGCGGGCTGCGTCCGGCGGCGTTCCTCATGGGCAAGGCCGCCTCCGCCCTCGTCCTGCTGGCGGCCCTCGTTCTCGTCGTCATGGCGGGTTCGCTGATCCTGGTCCGCTCGGACGCGATCTCCCCGCTGCCGGACGCCTTCTTCCGGTCGTCGGGCCTGGTGGCGCTCTACATCGCCTACGTCGCCATCTTCGTCTTCCTCGCTCTCGGAGTTTCCGCGCTGTCCTCGCGCTCGAGAACGGCGCTCCTCGCTCTCGCCGGCCTCTGGATCGTCACGACGGTGCTCGGGCCCCGGCTCGGCGCCGATGTCGCCGGAGCGATCTCCCCGGCCCCTTCGGCGCCGGAGTTCGCGTCCCGGGTGGAAAAGGAATCGTCGGACCCGTTCTGGGGATCGGCCGACGAGGCGGTGGCCCGGCGCCAGAAGGTCATGGACGACCTGCTCGCCGAATACGGCGTGGAAACGACGGCCGAGCTGCCGATCAACTACGACGGCTACCTGCTGCAGGCGAGCGAGGAGTACGCGAACGATGTCTTCGACTCGCTCTACGACGAACTCTGGGGCGGCCATGAGCGCCAGCGGGACATCACCCGCGTCTTCGCCGCGATCTCCCCGCGGATCGCGGTCCAGAACATCTCGATGGCGCTGGCGGGAACCGATCTCTTCGCCTACCGCCACTTCGCGGACTCGGCCGAACAGTTCCGCCGCCGATTCGTGCTGCTGCTGAACGAGGAGATGATCGTCCACGGCGGCGCGGACGGCTACGCCTACGTCTCCGGCAACGATTTCTGGGAGCAGAACCCGGACTTCGAGTATGTCCCTCCCGGGATCCGGGAGATCGTCCCCAACCTGCGCGCCGATGCAGGCATCGTTCTCGCGTGGCTGGGCCTCGCCTTCTCGGTGGCCGCGGTCGCCGTCCGCCGGGGCCTGGTCGGGGAGACCGCGGCATGACGAATCGCACCGTTCTGGCGCACGAGTTCCGCTCGATCCTCCACGACCGCTGGCAGGTCGGGCTCCTCCTCCTGTTCGCCCTCCTCTCGATCTACGCCGTGTTCCAGGGATCGCGCTATCGGGAGGCGCTCCGGGAAACAGCCACCGCCTTCGAAACCGAGCACCTGGCGAACGCCGCGGCCTGGCGCGAACAGATGGTCGCCATCGAAACCGGCGAGACCCGCCCGGAGGACGACCCGTGGGCGGGCCTCGCGATGAACGTGGCCATGCCCGCCGTGCTGTTCCCCGGCCCGCTGGCGGACTTCTCGCAGGGCGTGACCGACGTGCACCCCTTCACCGCCCGGGTCGCCCTGTGGCGGAGCGTGGACCGGCTGTTCGGCAACTACCAGTTCCAGAGCCCGGGCGAGACCCGCGCGGGCCCGGTGGATCCGGGCTACGTGATCGTGTTTCTCATGCCGCTCCTGATGATCGCGCTCTCCTTCGGGGCTCTCGCCGGGGATCGGGACAGCGGACGCCTGGGCCTGGTTCTCTCCTATCCGATCTCCGTCCGGGAGTTCGTCGCCTCGAAGCTGGTCGTGCGGCTCGGCGCCGTGCTCCTCATCGCGGCCGCTTCGCTCATCGTGGGGCTCTTTCTCGGCGCCGGCGGGCTCCCCGACGGTCAGCGTCTCGGCCGATTCGCCCTGTGGTCCCTCGCCGCCGTCGGGTATTTCGCGTTCTGGGCGGGGGCCATCGGCTGGATCGTCAGCCTCAACCGGAGGGGCGAGACCACGGCGATGACGATGGTCGGCCTGTGGGTGCTCATCAGCCTCGTCTCGCCGGCGATCCTCGCCGCCGCCGCCCAGTTGACGTACCCCGCTCCGTCGCAGCTCGCATTCCTTTCCCTGGCCCGGCAAGTCTCCAGCGAGGCGCACCGGGAGCAGTCGAGCGTCATGGAGGGCATGCTTCTCGAACATCCGGAACTCTCGGTGGACAACTACACGCTCCCCGAGTACATCCGGGAGTCCTACCTGGTGACGCAGACGGTGGATCGGCGCGTGGAGCCGGTTCTGGAGGAGTTCGATCTGGTTCAGGCGCAGCGGCGAGCCTTCCTCGGGCTGGTGCAGTACGCCGCCCCGGCCGCGCTCGCCCTGCGCGCCATGAACGAGATCGCCGGAACCGACCTGGAGCGGCAGGTGCGCTTCGAGCGGGAGGTTCGGGACTACAAGAGCCGAATCGCCCGAGCCGTGGAGGCGAATGTGCTGGCCGGGGAGCGAATGAGTGTGGCCGAGATGTCCCGGATTCCGCAGTGGTCGTTCCCGGAGCCGGGCCTCGGCGCCACCGCGCGAGCCGTCCTGGCCCCGGTCGGCGCGCTGTTCCTCTTCGGGTTCGGTTTCGCCGGACGCGCCGCCGGTCGCCTGGCCCGGCTCGAAACGAGACTGCGGGAGACATCATGACGCTCCCGGGGCGGAAGCGCGCCGCCCCCTTTCCGGGGGAGGGATTTGACGGCCTCCGACCGCCCCGATCAGAATCCGGCGCCATGAACGCCGGGCTGCGCCGAGGGCTTCGGCTGGGAGGCCTGCTCGCCTTCGCGCTGCTCGTCGTCGGCGGGACGCCCCACTTCCACGCCGCGGCGGACGGCCCGACGGAGACCTGCGTCCCGTGCCACGGCGCGGACGCGCCGCTCGCGGCGTCCGGGGATCCGGCGGAACCGGCCCGGTCCGCGAGCGTTCGGCCCCGCCGGACCCTCCCGGAGCCCGTCCGCCCGGCGCAGCGGGCAGGCGGCGGATCCCGAGCGCCTCCGATCCGACTCGACAACAGCCGCCGGCGGTGAAGCCGGCGGTCCATTCCAGTTGTTGCGCCGCCCGCACTCCGGTGTGCGCCGGCGCTCCTTCACTCCGGAGGAGAGTCCCTCATGCAATCCGCGACAGGCCCCGCGTCCGAAAGGGCGCGCGAGGCCGCCCGGTTTCCCTCGGCCGCCCCCGACGCGGCCCCCGTCCTCGAGGCCCGCGCGCTGGTCAAGCGCTACGGAGATCTCGAGGCGGTCTCCAACCTCGACCTGGCGGTTCGTCCGGGCGAGATCTACTGCCTGCTCGGCCCGAACGGGGCGGGCAAGACCACCACGATCCACACGTTCCTCGGCTTCCTCGAGCCCGATGGCGGAAGCGTCCGGGTCGCTGGCTTCGACGTGACCCGCAACGTGCTCCAGGCGAGGAGGCGACTGGCCTACGTGCCCGAGCAGGTGATGCTGTACCGCAACCTCACCGGGCTCGAAAACCTGGAGTACTTCGCCGCCCTCGGCGGGTGGGAGACCCTGACCACGACCCGGCTGACCGAGATCCTGGTGGACGCCGGGCTGCCGCGAGGCGCGGTCGGCCGCCGGGTCTCCACCTACTCCAAGGGCATGCGCCAGAAGGTCGGGATCGCCATCGCGGTGGCCAAGGAGGCTGAAGCGCTCCTCCTCGACGAGCCGACCTCCGGCCTCGATCCCAAGGCGTCCCGCGAGTTTTCCGAGCTGATCGAGAAGCTCCGGCGTCGGGGCGTGGGCATTCTGATGGCCACCCACGACCTGTTCCGGGCGAAGGAATCCGGCACCCGCATCGGGATCATGCGGAGCGGAACCCTGGTCAACGAGATGACGACCGAGGAGATCGGCCACGCCGACCTCGAGCGGATCTATCTGGACCACATGCATGAAGTGGAGGCAGCGAAGTGATCCGGCACATCGTCCGAAAGGAGTTCACCGATCTGCTGCGGGACGGGCGGTTCCGCTGGACCGCGGCCATCGTGGGAGCGCTGCTCCTCGTCTCGCTCGGGAGCGGCTGGGTCGAGACCCGACGGGCGGACGCCGCCCACTCGGCGGCGCGGGAGACGGCGCGCGAGCACTGGGAGTCCCAGGGCGAGAAGAACCCGCACTCGGCCGCCCACTACGGCATCTACGCCTTCAAGCCTCGTCTGCCGCTCTCGTTCCTCGACCAGGGGGTGGACCCCTACACCGGCACCTCGGTGTGGCTGGAGGCCCACCGCCAGAACGACTTCCTGATGCGACCGGCGCAGGATGCGACTTCGGGCCAGCGGCTCGGGGCCCTCACCGCGGCGCAGGTGCTCCAGCACCTCGTGCCGCTGCTCGTCATCCTGCTGGCCTTCGGCGCCTTCGCGAGCGAGCGCGAACAGGGCACGCTGCGCCAGCTCCTCGCCACCGGGATCTCCCGCCGGGATCTGGCTGTCGGCAAGGCGCTCGGGGTGGCCGGCGCGCTGGCCCTCCTCCTGATTCCGGCGGCGATCCTGGGGGCGATCGCAATCACGATCGGGAGCCCCGGCCCGGCGGCAACGCCGTTCGCCCGCGGCGCGGTGCTGACCGTCACCTATCTGGCCTACTTCGGCGTGTTCCTCGCCATCGCGCTCGCCGTGTCCGCGTGGGCGAGATCGGCGCGGACGGCGCTGGTCGCGCTGCTCGGAGTCTGGGTGCTGAACGGGCTGGTGGCGCCGCGCGTCGCCGTGGACCTGTCGAAGTGGCTCCACCCGACGCCCTCGGCGGTCGAGTTCGCCCGCACCATGGAGCGCGAGATGGAAGGGGGCGTCGAGGGAATCGAACGCCCCGACCGCGAGGCGACCGCCTCCCGCCTGGTTGCGGAACACGGGGTCGAGACGGTGGACGACCTCCCGCTGAACGTGGTGGGCGTCTATCTCCAGGAGAGCGAGGAGTACGCGAACCAGATCTTCGACCGGAACTACAGCGCCCTGTGGAACCGGTTCGAGTCCCAGGGACTCGTCCACGAGGCCCTTTCCTTCGCCGCGCCGCTCCTCGCGGTGCGCACGCTCTCCATGGGACTCGCGGGGACCGACGTCGAACAGCACCGTCACTTCGCCACCGCCGCCGAGGAGTACCGGCGAGACCTCATGCGGCGCATGAACGGCGATCTGGCGGAGAACTCCCGCACCGGGGAGACCTACCTCGCCGACGCCGACACCTGGGCGGAGACGCCTCCCTTCCTCTATGACGCCCCGACGGTCGGGTGGGTCCTGCGGAACCGGACGCTGTCGCTCGCGATGCTCGGGCTCTGGCTGGTCGCCGCCTTTCTCGCGGCGGCGGCGTCGGTGCGCCGGGCGGAGGTGGCGTAGCCATGCCTCTCGGAATCGTGCTTCGCAACGAGCGGCGCCTTCTCGCCGCCGACCGCGCTCTCGCCGCCGTCCTGGGCGTGTTCGCTCTCCTGTTCGCCTACGCCCTGCTCAACGGCATGGCCTGGGTGGGTTTTCAGGAGGAGACCGTCGCTTCCGCCCGGGAGGGGAACGTCGAGCGGGTCGAGGCGCTCGAAGCCGAACTCGTGGACATCGAGAACGGCGGGAGTCCTTCGTCGCCGTTTCGTGACCCGCGTTCGGCCAGCGTCCTCGGGGGCGCCCGGGGCGCCCACACCGCCGTCCTCGAGCCGGGTCCGCTGACCGCGCTCGCTGTCGGGCAGAGCGACCTGCTGCCCTACTACTACGACATCAGCATCTATACGAACGAGTCCTCCCTCCTCCAGAACGGGGAGATCGAGAACCCGCTGAACCTGCTGATCGGACGCTTCGATCTGGCGTTCGTGGTCGTGTACCTGATGCCGCTGCTCATCCTCGCTCTCGGATTCAACGTGCTCTCCGGCGAACGGGAACGGGGCACGCTGGCGCTGACGCTCTCCCAGCCGGTTTCCGCCCGCGGCGTGGTGGCCGCGAAGATGGCGTTCCGGGCCCTGGTGGTCGTCGGGCTGGCGCTCGGGGTGTCGCTGCTGGGAGTCCTGGTGAGCGGCGGATTCGGCGCGCCGGGCCGGGTCGCCCTCTGGTGCGCCGCCGTTACCGCGTACGCCCTGTTCTGGTTCACCCTCGCCGCCTGGGTGAACAGCCTCAGCCGCTCCTCGGCCTGGAACGCGACGGTCCTGGTCGGCGCCTGGCTGCTCCTGGTCGTCGTCCTTCCGGCCGGCGTGAACATCACCGCCGGGCTGCTCCATCCCCTGCCCTCGCGAGTGGAGATGATCACCGTCCAGCGCGAGGCCTCGAACGAGGCGGTGAACCAGCGGAGCGAACTGCTGGCGCGCTACCTCGAGGACCATCCCGAGATGGCCGGAGGCGTGGTCGCGGAAGAGGCGAACCGCGCCGCGCTGGCGTGGGCCGCGACGGAGGCCGTGAACGAGCGGCTGGAAGAGGTCACCGCGGACTACGGGGAGCGCCTCGCCGACCAGCAGACGCTGGTTCGGCGATACCGCTTTCTCTCGCCGGCGCTCCTCGCCCAGGAAGCGCTCCTCGACGCCGCCGGCACGGGCGACGCCCGATTCGCGCGCTTCCAGTCGCAGGTCCGGGAGTTCAGCGACGAGTGGCGAGCGTTCTTCGTCCCCGCCATCCTCGCCGGGGAGCCGATGAGCGCGGGCGTCATCCCCCGCCTGCCCGCCTTCGATTTCCGCGACGAGCCGACGCGGGCCGTCGCCGCGCGAGCGGCGTTTCCGCTTGCCGCGCTCACGGGGATCCTCCTCATCGTCGGCTTCGCCGCCGCGCGGCGGCTGCGCCGGATTACCGGACCGGCGTAGGTTCCATGCCCTCCCGGCAGTTCCTCCGCGAACTGCCGGGCGCCGCCGGCAGGGAACGGGAGCGGACCGGATCGCGCCGGCGGCAGGGAGATGTGCGCGGATTCCTGTGGAGCGCCACTCTCCAGAGTGGCAATTCGCGCGACTTCCCGGCGGCGCCAGCGTACGCGCTGCCGGGCGGGGCCGCTACCGCGAGAACCGGCCCGGCGGGGTCAGGCGGCGGCGCGCTGCCGCCGCGCGAGCCGGCGAAGGAGCTGATGGCTGTAGATGCCCGTCTGGTGCCCGTCGTTCCAGTGGATCTGGACGCCGTAGTTGCCCACCGGCACGAGGCGCCGCGGCCCGAAGTTCGACGGGAGGAGCAGCGTCAGCGAGCGGCGCTTGCCGCTCCACTCGTCCACGCAGGTGGCGCACGGGCAGTTGTTGCGCAGGGTCTCGAAATCCAGTCGGTCCGTCCCGCCATCGGCCCATCGCACCGCGATGGCGCCGTCGGCGACATCCATCGCCTCGGCGATCCCGCTGGCCTGCCCCTGGTTCACCCGGGCCACCGCGAGCGAAACCCGGCGGGCGATCGCGCGGCAAGCCGACGCCGCCGGGCTCTCCGGATCCCGAATCACGGTCGGAACCCCCTCGTCCCCCGCAACGACGACCCGCGGATCGAGCGGCACGCCGCCGAGGAACTCGAGGCCGAGATCGCGCGCGACGCTCTCCCCTCCCCCGCTGGAAAAGACGTGCGTCACTTCCGCGCAGTGGGGACAGACGAACCCGTCCATGTTCTCGACCACCCCCAGCACCGGGACCTGGACCGGCTGGAACATCCGAAGGCCCTTTTCGGCGATCGTGCGCGCGACTGCCTGGGGCGTCGTCACGATGACGGCGCCCGCGAGCGCCGCGGTCTGGGCGATGGTGAGCTGCACGTCGCCGGTGCCCGGCGGCAGGTCCACGAGGAGGTAGTCCAGCTCTCCCCAGACGACGCCGGAGAAGAACTGCTGGACGAGCCGCGAAGCCATCGGGCCCCGCCAGATCACCGGCGTCTCCTTCGACGACAGCATCCCCATCGAGATGAACCGGACGCCGTGCGCCTCGAGCGGAAGCAGACGTCGCTGCTCGTCGGCCTTCGGCCGGTCGTCGCGCCCGAACATGGTCGTCTGCGACGGCCCGTACACGTCCGCATCGAGGAGACCGACCCGGGCGCCGTCGAGGGCGAGGGCGGCCGCCAGGTTCGCGGAAAGCGTGCTCTTGCCGACGCCGCCCTTGCCGGAGGCGATCGCCACGACGTTCCGAACCCCCTCGGGACGCGAGGGCGTCGGCGGCGCCGGCCCCGGGCCGCGCCGGGCCGGGCCCGGGCCGCCCACGCGCGCCGTCTTCGACTCCGGCACCGTCGCCCGCACCGAGACTTCGGCGCGCGCGATCCCCGGCAGGGAGAGCAGCGCGTCCCGGGCCTGCTGACGGAGATGACCCGCCGCCGCGCTGCCCACGTTGGGCAGGTTGATCGCGACGCTCACGATCGGCGCGCAGACCCGGATGTCTCCGACCTGCCCCAGCGAAACGATGCCCTCGTCCCCGAAGTCCGGATTCCGGACGCCGGAGAGCGCCTCGAGAACCTGATCCTGGGAGAGCGAAGGCATGGGCTAGGGGCGCCGCAGGTTGTCGGGAACGGGGTTGCGGCCCCCCTCCGGGGCGCTGACGGGGCGGGTAGGATACCCAACAGGAATCTGGTCCTCACCCGGAGGTGATGATGCGACGCACTGATCTTCCGACGGCTCTCGCCGTCTTCATCCTCGGAGTCGCTCCCGCCCTCTTCGTCCCGACCGCGCGCGCGTTCCAGCAACAGGAAGCCGAGGCCCGGGAGGAACAGGAGGAGCAGGAACGGACCGGCGAGGAAAGCTCGCCTGCCCTCGAGGATCTCCGCTTCGAGGAGACCGTCGTCGTCTCGGCCTCACGCATCGAGCAGGAGATCGTGAACGCTCCGGCGGCGATCGCGGTGCTCGACACCGACCTGATCGAGAACCAGGCCTCGGACTCCCTCGGCGACCTCATCCGGCAGGCGCCGGGCGTCAGCGTCACGCAGTTGTCGAACCGGGACATCAGCGTCCAGAGCCGGGGCACCGCTGGCACCCTCGCGACCTCGCAGCTCGTCCTCGTGGACGGGCGATCGGTGTACCAGGACTTCTTCGGGTTCGTGGCGTGGGATCTGATCTCGGTCGGAGTGGACGACCTCGATCGGGTGGAAGTGGTCAATGGACCGTCGTCCGCCGTCTGGGGCGCCAACGCGATGAGCGGCGTGGTGAACCTGATCACCCGTTCACCCCGGGACAACCCGGGAACGACTCTCGATTTCCGGTTCGGGATGTTCGACCGGAACGTCCCCGGGCGGGACATGGACCCCGGGACGAACTTCACGACGACACTCACGCATTCGCAGATCCTGAGCGACACCCTCGCCTACCGGCTCAAGGTGGGCTACGCCGCCTACGACGCCTTCGCCCGGCCCCACGGTGAAATCCCCGACTCGGATGGCGTCGCCTATCCGGGCGTCGAGCCTCTCGACTCCCGGAACCCGAAGGTGGACTTCCGCCTCGACTGGGACGCCCCCGACCGCAGCAGCGGCCTGCGGTTCACCGGCGGCTATGCGTCTTCCTCGGGGATGCTCCACAGCGGACTCGGTCCGTTCGAAATCCAGCCGGGGACCTTCATGGGCTACGGCCGCGTCCAGTACCTGCGCGGCAACATGGAGATCGGCGCCTTCCTGAACAGCACGCGCGCCGAATACAACACCCTGCTCACGCTGGATCCGCAGGGGCAGTCGATCTTCTCCCACATGGACAGTGACACGTACGACTTCAGCTTCCGGGACACGCGCTTTCTCGGGGACCGGAACATCCTCACCTACGGAGGCAACCTGCGGCTGATCACGATGGACTTCGGGCTCGCGCCGCTCGGCGACGGGCGGAACGAGCAGGGGTTCTTCGTGAACGACGAGATCTTCCTGAACGACCGACTGCGCCTCATCCTCGGCGCCCGGGCCGACCGGATCAGCACGCTGAACGAGTTCGAGATCTCCCCGCGGACGACGGTGATCGTCAAGCCGACGCCGCGCCACTCGCTGCGGGCCTCGTGGAACCGCGCCTATCGCGCCCCGTCGCTCTCGAACACCTTTCTCCACGCCACCGTCTCCACCGAGATCGAGATCGATCTGAGGCCGGCGTTCCGCAGCTTCTTCCCGACCCTGCGGGTTCCGGACTCCGCGCTCCCGGCCCCGGTCCAGTACCGGCTGCCGTTCACTGCGACCGGGAGCGACATCCTCGAGCCGGAGCGGCTGACCGCCTACGAGATCGGGTGGTCGGGCGCGATCACGGACTGGCTGGGCGCCTCCGCCGCCTGGTATCGCAATGATCGGCGCGGCGGGATCGACTTCACCGACAGCGCCTTCTGGTCGGGCGCCGATCCGCCGGAGGGCTGGCGAGAGGCGGCCACCGAAGTCTCGGATTTCGTGGCGGCGCTGGGAGCGGTTCTGCCCGCGGGCACGCTGCCTGCCTCGGTGGAGGCCGTGGGCCAGGATCCGGCGTATCTGATCGATCTGCTCGCCGTGCTCGCCGATGTGTACCTCCCCCGGACCCTGACCTACGTGAACCGCGATCTGCTGCGTCAATCCGGCGTCGAGCTGGGGCTGAACGCCCGCCGCGGCCGCTATTCGGGCTACCTCAACTACTCGTGGCAGGCCGCGCCGGTCGCCGAGGGATTCGAAGCGGACGACATCGAGGAGATCGCCTCGGCGCCGCCGCACCGGATCAACGCCGGTCTCACGGCCGACTTCGACCCGGTGGAGATCGGAGCGTCGGTGAACTACTCGGACAGCGCCGAGTTCACCGATGTCCTCTGGTTCATCGGGTGGACCGAGCCCTACACGATGGTGAACGGCTCGATCAGCCTGAACCTGATGGAAGGCCGGGTCAGGCCCTCGCTCCGGGTGGTGAACCTCCTGAACCAGAACATCCAGCAGCACATCTTCGGCGACATCCTGAAGCGCCA